>NZ_CBFIEO010000001.1:0-33576 GCF_965661665.1 Cognatiyoonia sp.
TTTCTCGTCGTCCACTCCTTGGTGGTTACGATGAGCCAAGAAAATTCTCTTATCAAATTGCCCTTTTTGGACCCATAAGCGCTGACGTCAGACACTTCCCAGACGCCCAAGGCAATCAATCCGCGCTCAAGGATAAGTTCGGTTGCCACACCCAAAATCTTCTCAAGCTTCTCACGGCTGCGCGCTTGAAGTGGCGCTTTGCGCATTTAAGTGTTGTCTGACAAGGTCGCGCCTCCAGCCAAATACACGCGAACGTTGTACTCTTGATGCTATATTTCCAAAGATCAGAGAAGAATTTTCCAAACCTATTCACATAAAGTTTTGGAACGACATCGAACGCCGTCAAACTAGAGAACACAAGTTTGGTTGCGCAATCTGGGCCATTTGATTATCTCCCGCAGGCACCAAAGGATAGGACACCATGGCCAATCACCTGTACCAAAACGATCTGCCGGATGGCTTGGATCTCGGGCCTGTTGTGGCCATCGATTGCGAGACGATGGGCTTGAACCCACACCGCGATCGCCTATGCTTGATTCAAATGTCCGGTGGGGACGGCGATTGCCATTTGGTGCAAGTAGCGCAAGGGCAAACCGACGCCCCAAACCTGAAAGCGATGTTGGAAAACGCCGATGTGCTGAAACTGTTTCATTTTGGACGGTTCGACATTGCGGCGCTCTACCATACTTTTGGCGCGACGACTGCGCCTGTATATTGCACCAAAATTGCCTCAAAGATGGTGCGCACGTTCACCGATCGGCATGGCCTCAAGAACTTGCTGCAGGACTTGCTAAATGTGGATATGTCCAAGCAACAACAGCAAAGTGACTGGGGTGCGGAGAAGCTGACTTCCGCACAGCTTGAATATGCAGCGTCAGACGTTTTGTATTTGCACCAGCTTCGGGAAAAGTTGGATCGGCGCCTCGCGCGCGAGGGCCGGACCGAACTGGCGCAAGCCTGCTTTGACTTCCTTCCAACCCGCGCAAAACTTGATATCGCCGGTTGGCCCGAAATCGATATCTTTTCCCACTGATGGCCAGCAGTTCACCACATCTCGACATCGCCCGTCGCGTCATACGCGAGGAAGCGTCTGCGCTTGAAGCTTTGGCGAACAGCATTGGTGATGGGTTTACCATCGCTGTTGAAATGATACTTGCCGCAAAGGGCCGCATCGTCGTGTCAGGCATTGGTAAATCAGGTCATATCGCACGAAAGATCGCGGCCACGCTCGCCTCGACAGGTACGCCCGCGCAATTCGTACATCCGGCGGAGGCAAGCCACGGTGATTTAGGCATGGTCACAAGCAATGACATTGTCTTGGCCCTATCTAATTCTGGCGAAGCGCCAGAATTGGCCAATCTTGTGGCTTACACCCGTCGCTTCAAAATCCCCCTGATTGCATTGAGCAGCCGGGAAGGCAGCACGCTGGCCACACAAGCAGACGTGTGCCTGAACATTCCACAACTGGGGGAGGCTTGTGGTCACGGTGTCGTGCCAACGATTTCGACAACCATGTCGCTGGCCGTTGGGGATGCGCTTGCCATTGCCTTGATGGAAGCCCGCGACTTCACGGCGGAAAATTTCAGAGAGTTTCATCCAGGCGGGAAACTCGGTGCGCGTTTGGCAAAAGTCGAAGACCTGATGCACGCCGCTGACGAAATGCCGCTCAGCACGCCCGACGCGCTGATGAGCGATACCCTGCTGGTGATCAGCGAAAAAGGTCTGGGCGTGGTTGGCATCATCGATCGGAATGGCCATCTCTCAGGCATCATTACCGATGGTGACTTGAGACGGCACATGACCAGATTGCTGGAAAAGAAGGCAGGCGATGTGATGACCGCCAGTCCGACGACGATCGGACCCAACGCGCTGGCCGAAGAAGCTGTTGCGGTGATGAATGAGCGTCAGATCACTTGCCTTTTCGTTGTGGATGAGACCCAGACACCCGTGGGCGTGCTCAAGATTCAGGATTGCTTGCGCGCTGGTGTTGTCTAGGTCATGGCACCTGCAGATAACCTCTATTCGCGCTTTGTTGGTTTCACGAAAGTTATCCTCCCTTTAATGGCCGTTGCCTTGCTATCGACGCTGTTCCTTTTTGCGCGCAACAATGGTGGATCGACCGAAATTCCCATCTCTGAATTGGGAGCCTTGGCGCGTGAACAACGGATCACCGCACCTGAATTTTCAGGCGTAACTGCGGACGGGTCAGTTATCAAAATCTCCGCCAGATTTGCCAAGCCAGAGGATGGGTCGATGGAAAGCCTGTCGATCTCAGAACCGACGCTCAGCCTTGATGCGTCGGACGGCACGTCGCTCAGGATATTCGCGGGCGAGGGTGTGATTGACGGGGCATCTCGCACGGCGCGCTTGGCGGGACTGGCGCGGCTTGAAACCTCTTCCGGCTATTTGATGGAGACGACATCCCTCAGCGCCGATCTTGACACAGGGCGGATCAAATCCGATGGGCGCCTTGCGATCATGGCTCCTTTTGGGGAGTTGGAGGCGGGCCGTGTCGAGATCTTGGTCAAATCTAGCGGAACAGGCCAAGAGATGCATTTCACCAACGGCGTCCGGCTGCTATATAAAACAGATACGATTGAATAGGATTGCGAGAGTGACACGCTTCATTTCCCTACTGGTCGCGGCGCTATTTGCGTTGTCGGTGCCAGCCTTTGCGCAAACTAACATCAACCTTGGGGGGCTGTCTGCTGACCCGACAGCCCCTGTTGAAATTGCCGCAGAGAGCCTGACCGTCGATCAGGACACAGGGACGGCTGTTTTTGAAGGTGAGGTCGTGATTGTACAGGGTGACCTGCGGTTGTTGGCCCAGCGGGTTGAGGTAGTCTATGGCGCCACGGCGGTTGAAATCGTGCGCCTTCGTGCGTCAGGTGGGGTGGTCTTTGCCACGGCGACGGAAGCTGCAGAAGCAACCACTGCCGATTACGATATCACAAACGGAACGCTGGAGCTGTCGGGCAACGTTTTGTTGACGCAAGGCCCCAGCGCAATTTCTGCCGAACAGATTGTGATCAACCTGATCACTGGTAATGCGCAGCTTTCTGGTCGCGTTCGCTCCGTGTTGCAGCAAGGCGGCAATTGATGGCTGAGTTGAGCGTTCAGGACGGCGGTGCAGGGCTCAAGGTCGTCAATCTGCGAAAGTCGTATCGCAAGCGTTTGGTGATCCGCGATGTCAGCCTAGAGCTTGGACGCGGTGAAGTTGTTGCGCTTCTGGGACCGAATGGGTCCGGCAAAACAACCTGCTTTTATTCAATTGCCGGGCTAGTGAGCCCTGAAGGCGGGCAAGTCATTATCGACGGGCGCGATGTGACCGCGCTTCCCATGTACCGCCGCGCAAAACTTGGTATCGGCTACCTGCCGCAGGAGATGTCGATTTTCCGCGGCATGTCGGTCGAAGACAACATCTTTGCCATCCTTGAAATTGCGGAGCCAAAGAAACACGCCCGCCAGCAGAAACTGGAAGACTTGCTGTCCGAGTTTTCGATTGAGCACCTCCGCCGTGCGCCTGCATTGGCGTTGTCAGGGGGTGAACGACGGCGTGTGGAAATCGCACGCTGTTTGGCGGCAGGGCCCAAATACGTGCTGCTGGACGAACCCTTCGCAGGCGTCGATCCCATTGCCGTTGGCGAAATCCGGCAACTGGTGGCAGAGCTTAAAAACCGTGGAATTGGTGTGCTCATCACCGACCACAACGTGCAAGAAACCCTCCAAATCGTTGATCGGGCCTACATATTGCATGACGGGAAAGTTTTGATGAGCGGCACAACGCAAGAGGTTGTTGCGGATGAAAATGTGCGCCGCGTCTATCTTGGCCAAGGCTTCCGCGTCTCATAATTTTTCTGCAACTCAGCATTGACAAGTTATGGTGCTCTGGCGCTCAATAAAGTCAATGACAGACTCAGCAAGAATGTGCGTCTCGACCCGGTTCCAAGCCAGAGCCGTCAACGAGATGGGCCAAATCAGCAGTCGTCATACCCCCCGAACACAAACCTAAACGCAAGCGTCCGACGCGTGCGCCTGACAGTTGTGTTCCAATTTTGAAGGAGTCTCGATGAGATATCAGATTAGCGGCAAACAAATCGACATTGGTGAAGCGCTGCAGGTTCACGTGCAGACAGAACTGAATGAAATCCTTGGAAAGTACGCCGGACGGCCGACTGAAGCTGTCGTCACCTTTTCAAAGTCAGGCCAAGAATACGTTTGCGAATCTGTTGTCCACCTTTCAACGGGGCTGACCGTGCAGGCCAAGGGTTCGGATCACGAAATTTACGCGGCGTTCGACGCAAGTTCCGAAAAGATGGACAAGCAATTACGCAGGAATAAGAGGCGGTTGAAAGATCACCACAAGGAACGTTCGCAACCAGTTGAACTTTATTCAGCAGGGTCCTATATCCTCGACGGAATCGAGGACTCGGCCGTTGCTGAAGAACAGGACGCCACGCCGATTATCGTTGCCGAAACGGAAACAAAGATACCATCGCTCACAGTGGGGGAGGCTGTGATGCAAATGGAATTGGCGGGCACCCCCGTCATCATGTTTCGGGACGAGAAAAGCAAAAAGCTGAATGTCGTGTACAAGCGCGACGATGGGAACATAGGTTGGATTGATCCGCACGCTGCAGACTGATCCAATATCGTAAGATGATTGGGTAGACTGATATGTTGATGTCAGAGATCCTGAAAGTGGATGCCGTAAAGTCGCTGAGCGGTTGTACGAGCAAAAAGCGGCTGTTCCATGATCTTGGTTCAGTCGCTGAAACAGTCCACGGGATTGACTCCAAAGCTGTGATTGACGCGCTGCTTGAGCGGGAAAGCCTTGGGCCCACCGCAGTTGGCAAAGGCATCGCCCTGCCCCACGCGCGGATGGAAGGCGTCGACACTGTTTGCGGCATGTTCTTGCGTCTGGAAAAGCCGTTAGAATTTGATGCAGCTGACAAGCAGCCAGTCGATCTGATCTTTGCGCTGCTTGCCCCCGTCAATGCGGGCGTGCAGCACTTGAAAGCCTTGGCGCTTGTGTCACGAACATTGCGTGATGCCGACACCTGCGCAAAGCTGCGGGCAAATGCGGATGTAAATGCGCTCTACACGCTTTTGACCGAAGCAGAATCGCATCAAGCGGCTTAAGCCGCCCAATCCCAAACCCAAAGACCAGATAATTGCGGGGATGCGCATCCCATGCGAGACGCTCAAGTTCGCCTGAATAGATCTTGGCCAGCCATTCGTGATAAGTGTCTGACGAGGGCGCTTATGGGTCCAAATAGGGTTATTTTCTAAGAGAGTGTTTGTTGCTCATTGTAGCCACCAAGAAGTGGACGATGAGAAAGACAACGAAGAGCGCTGGCGAGAAGATCGTCAAAGACATCAAGCGCGCCACACACCAGCATTATTCCAGCGAAGATAAGATCCGCATCGTGCTGGATGGATTGCGTGGTGAGGATAGCATCGCCGAACTGTGCCGCCGTGAGGGTATATCACAGGGCATCTACTACAAATGGTCTAAGGACTTCATGGAAGCCGTTAAGAAGCGGATGGCTGGCGATACAGCGCGGGCTGCGAACGCGGACAAGGTCAAGGCACTGCGCCGCGAAGCAAAGGACCTCAAGGAGGTCGTTGCGGAACAGACACTCGAATTGCGACTTCTCAAAAAAAGCATGACAGGCGATAGGGGCGACGACGAATGAGGTCTCCCACATCTGAGAAGTTGGAGATTATACGGCTGGTCGCGGAAAGCCACCTGTCGGCACGCCTGACGCCGGCCAAGCTCGGCATTCCGCGTCCCACATTCTATCGCTGGTACGACCGCTATCTGCAGCGCGGTGAGGCCGGATTGCAGGATCAATACCCCAAGCTAAAACACGTTTGGAACCGGATGCCGGATGAGGTGAAACGCAAGGTTGTCGACTTCGCCTTGAACGAGACAGAGCTATCACCGCGTGAGCTGGCAGTTACCTTCACGGATCAGGAAAGCTACATCGTCTCCTGGAAGCTTCGCACCAACATGCGGGCAGAGGATGTAACGGACACGTTAGATCTGTCGTTGCAGGCTTCGGGTTGCAATCAGGTTCATGTCGTCCATAAACCGCGTCTGCTCAGCGACAATGGATCAAGTTACGTCTCAGGGAATCTGGCTGAAGAACAAAGGCATGAAGCACTCGCGCGGGGCGCCATATCATCCACAGACCCAGGGCAAGATCGAACACTGGCACCAAACTCTCAAGAACCGCATCCTGCTGGAAAACTACTTCCTGCCTAGCGATCTTGAAGCCCAGATCGAAGCCTTTGTCGGCCACTACAACCATCAGCGCTATCACGAGAGCATCAACAACGTCACACCTGACGACGTATACTTCAGGCGTAACAAAGCTATCCTAAAGCAAAGGGAAAGGATCAAACAAAAGACACTTGAAACGCGGCGCTTGCATCACCGCAAGCACGCAGCATAACCAAACCAACCAGATGAGCCAAACTCTCTCTTAGGTTAGGAAGCTCTTGGTTCCAAAAAACCTGACGACGGACAGTCGAGCATAATCGCGCCCATTGTAGTCTGCCCACGGGCCAAAAGCCGTTTAGTCAGTGCTTTCAGAGATTAAGTTTCACAGTCCGAAAAAACAAAGAGCTCATCAGTGTCCAAAGTCGGACACCAATGCCCATGGCCATATCTAAATTGGAGCGCTGCAAGCCAATCGACCCCAAATCTGGACAATCGATAACTCCCTTTTGTCTGCCGGAGTGAAACATCGCGGTTATACATTAAGGACTGGAGGGTCCCGTCGAGGCTGACGTTGTCGACTATAAAGAAATGCTGAACAACCATGGCGCGGTGATACTCTAAGAAGTGCGGTAGCCGCTCCATCTCGTTGCGGACAGTCGAGAAAACCAAGATGGCATGCATACCGAATTGCCTGGTACGATCAATGACGTTCCTGATTTCCCCTCGTTTCCACAGCACGCAAAACAGAAACCTGCGACGTTTCCAACGTAGGCGATAGGCCTTCCATAAAGACCAGTTATAGCTTGAATTGATTCGACTGAAGGGCGTTGGAGGGTTCAACGTCACCTCGGATCTTTGCTGCGGCTACTGCGCCGCCCGACGGGCTGCAACCATGTTTTCTATATAATTTGAAAAGCTATCTTTTAGGTCTGGATGCGCCAAGGCGAACGCCACTGTTGCTTGAAGATAACCAGCCTTCGAGCCACAATCGTAACGCTTACCATCAAAGCGGAAACCATACACTCCGCGACCGTGATCAATCTCTTTCGCGATTGCGTCGGTCAGCTGGATTTCACCCCCGGCACCGACGTCAACCGAACTCATGTTGTCCAACACCTTGGGAGTCAAAATGTAACGGCCAATCACCGCAAGATTTGAAGGCGCTTTGTCTGCCGTCGGCTTTTCAACCATGCCTTTGACTTTCACCACCCGACCGATGTCAGACGCTACAGCCAAAACGCCGTACGACGAGATTTGTTCTGGGGCGACTTCCATTGCCGCGACCATAGCGCCACCGGTTTCTTCGTAGGCCTCGACCATTTGCTGAAGACAGGGGCGTTCGGCAGCAATCACGTCGTCAGGCAGAATAACGGCGAAAGGTTCATCACCAATCAAACGGTGCGCACAAGATACAGCGTGACCCAAGCCTTTGGCCTTGTGTTGGCGAATATATGCAATTGCGCCACTGTCCATATGCGTATTTTCAAGAATGTTGAGCAGATCTTTTTTGCCTTTTGCTCGAAGCGAAGCCTCAAGATCGGGCGCATGATCAAAGTAGTCCTCAAGGGCGGATTTCCCGCGCGACGTGACAAAAATGAATTCTGTGATCCCAGCGGCCCGTGCTTCATCAATCGCATATTGGATCAACGGGCGATCCACGAGCGTCATGATTTCTTTTGGGATAGACTTTGTAGCCGGAAGGAACCGTGTTCCCAGGCCAGCCACTGGAAAGATCGCTTTTGTAACTTTTCTATTCATCATATTTTTTTTGCCTACGTGCTCTGCAAGCCGATATATCCAGATTATCGATTCTTTGTGTCCGACCCAAGGCCAGAAAAAGGAATGTGCTGGCTGGGACAATAATTCCGCGAATTCTATTATTTTGCTACAGAAGAAACTGCCGCAAAGCACCTGTATTGACTTGGAACTAGGGCAGATTCATGGCTTTTAGCATTCCCTCGATACGCGGGATATCCTCAGGGTTGTTAAGCTCCCAGAATAATCGCCCCTTTGCATCCACCTCCACACACATCATCTCAATACCATTTTCCAAGAACCGTAACTGTTCAAGACCTTCGAGGGTCTCATAGAGCCCAACCGGAAGCTTTAGGTATTGCGAAAGGGCGTTTGAGCGGTACGCATAAACGCCGACATGGTGAAAGACTGGCGTTGCGTCATTCGGCGCGAAGGCTCGATCGCAGAACGGGATAACTTCCTTTGAGAAGTATAAAGCCCGCCGATTTATGCCAAAAGTAGCCGTCGTCCCACCTACGCGTCCATTCCGGCGGTCTTCCAAAAAGCTGTTGAGCGTAACGCCATCAGCGCGCAGCACCGGTGTTGCGACATCAAACTCGGGATTCTCTCTCAATCCAGCGACAAGATCTTCTATAAACCACGCCGGTGTGAGCGGCGCGTCGCCTTGGAGGTTCACAACAATGTCGTAGCTTTCGCCCAAGACCGATAAAGCATCAGCGCAACGTTCGGTCCCATTGCGGCACGCCTCAGACGTCATCACGACATCTGCGCCAAAGCTTTCAGTCCTGTCACGTATGCGCTCATCATCAGTAGCCACAACAACCCGATCAATGCCAGAAACAGCCATCGCTGCGCGCCAGCTACGTTCGATCAGGGTTTGAGTCTCTCCGGAGGCACCGGTCAATTTGGCCAAAGGTTTGCCCGGATAGCGGGTCGATGCATAACGGGCTGGAATGATGATCGCGACGGACATCAGGGCAGCTTCAGCTCTACACCAGGGGCATAGGCGATGAAGAATGGGTTCGCAAAGGTGTCTTTGCCGTAAAGCAGGGGATCATGATCCTCAAACCGGATCACCGCCCCGCCTGCGCCGTTCAGAACAGCGTGTCCGGCTGCCGTATCCCATTCCATTGTGCGACCAACACGAGGGTAGAAATCTGCCTCCCCCGTGGCGACCAAACAAAACTTCAAAGATGATCCGGCACTTTTCATGTCCGCCACATCGTATTTGGAGGTATAGTCGTCAGTCGCCTGATCGCGGTGTGATTTGGAGGCGACGACCCGAAGCGCGCGGTTGTCAGGGCTTGACACCCGGATGGGTGTCGTTGCGCCAATCGTGTCTTTGGCAAATGGACCAACTTCCTCCACGGAAGACCCACCGGCCAACGTATAAAACAATCGATCTTTCGCCGGTGCGTAGACCACGCCATGTGTTGGACGACCATCAACGACATATGCGATGTTCACTGTGAAATCACCGCGACGGTGAATGAATTCTTTGGTGCCATCCAAAGGATCAACAATCAGGAATGTCTTGGACGTTTCTGAATGGGAGGTGGCTTGCTCTTCCGTCACCAGGGCGACGTCGGGAAAAGCATCCCGCAAGCCAGCACTGATCAACGCGTCGGCGGCTTCGTCAGCAGCGGTGACTGGGCTATCATCGGATTTTGACTTCACCTGAAAATCAGGACCGTCGTAAATTTGCATGATCTTGTCACCTGCCTCCAAGGCGAGGCGACGCATGGTGACGACGAGGTCTTCTAAGTTCATAAACCTACCTTCAACGTTGAAGAATTAAATTCTTAACTTTCTGGACCTTATGGTCGCGCCTAAAGCGAACGGCAAGAATTTCGTGTTAATCGACCCGCATCAATTTTGATGTGAGGCTAGGCAGGATCAGAAATGTTCCAAGCACCCGTAAGTTGGACGAGGGCCAGAACAGCTTTTAGGCTGTTAGAGGTGATGTATCACAACATTGTCCACGATGTTAGCAAATTGCATCGGAATGCAGTGGTCGGCCTAATGTTGAACATGCTTCAAGCGGTGATTTTTGTCATCACGTTCTACGCGATGTTCGCCATTCTCGGAATTCGGGGCGCCGAGCTTCGCGGGGATTTCTTACTATATATTATGTCGGGCATTTTTCCGTTTCTGACACATACCAAGTCGTTGGCGCAGAGGGGCCGTCGTCCCCTATTGATACAACACGCACCGATGAACAGGGCAATCTCGAACACGTCGGCTGCTGTGTCTTCGCATTATCTGCAAGTGCTGTCGCTCATTGTAATTCTGTCTATCTATCACGTCGGGTTTAAGCCAGTGCACATCGAAGACCCGATTGGGGCGTTTGGTATGCTGCTCTTGGCGTAGTTTTCAGGCGTCGGGCTTGGCATGGTGTTTCTTGCCCTCAAACCTTGTTGCCTGACCTTGTCGGGCTCATGACCAGCCTCTATTCCCGCGCGAACATGATCGCATCAGGCAAGATGTTCGTGGCCAATTCGTTGCCAAGCTCAATGCTGGTGATGTTTGATTGGGACCCCTGTTTCATTCGATTGACCAGACCCACGGTTTTGTCTTTTTGCACTACAACCCGTACAATTCATCGGCCATGTATCCGCTCTATGTTGGGATCGGGCTAATTATGATTAGCTTGATGGGTGAGTTTTACGCACGTCAGAAAGTATAGGCGAGCCAGGGCGCAACGCGGTGAGGGCCTTACTGGCCGCCTTGCTTTTTTGCAGCGCCACACTGGCCACCGTGAACGACTTGCCTGCGCATTTCTATGTGAAAGCCGTGGCTTCGGATGACACACTCAATATTCGTGCTGAGTCTGACGCCAGCGCGACCATCCTTGGCGATTTTGGCCCCTATACAATCAACATCGAAGTGCTTGAACGCTCAACCGACGGCAAATGGGGCAAAGTGGGATTGGGCGAGACAAATGGTTGGGTCGCTTTGCGATTTCTGGAACGTAGCGATCACACACGGCTCAACGAAATCCCTCGACCGATCAGCTGTTTCGGGACCGAGCTGATTTGGACCTTCAACCTGACCGCGCGGGGCGATGAATTCATTTCTATTGATATGCCGCGGATCGGTCTCGAACCCACGGAGATGCTGGCGATATCTAACGGTTTCTTCATTGAATTTCGCGAAACGGAGCGCTTGATGGTCAGACGTGGGCAGTGTTTGGATGGTTTGTCAGACCGCATCTATCGCTGGCAGAGCACGGCCCTTTACATGGGCCTGAATGGCCAAGAAATTGCTGAGGGTTCCTGCACCTTGGACGCCGCGCAATAATCGACCCAAAAACTGTTGTCTTTCTGCATTTTCTGTAGCTCTGACCGCTTGCAGCACCCAAAACCCGTCCCTATATACGCCAAGATCGTCGAGCACAGGAAATCTGTGGTCGCAAACATTCCAAATAGGCGCGGGTGCCGAAACGGGTTCGCGCCGTTCAAACCGCCTAACCATAGAGGGATTTGAAACATGGCCAAAGTTATTGGTATTGACCTAGGAACAACCAACTCGTGTATCGCAATCATGGATGGCTCCGAGCCACGGGTTATCGAAAACGCTGAAGGCGCACGCACAACGCCTTCGATCGTGGCATTCACAGATGATGAACGCCTCGTCGGCCAGCCTGCCAAACGTCAGGCTGTCACAAACCCAGAAAACACAGTCTTTGCTGTGAAGCGTCTCATCGGCCGTCGGTTCGATGACAAAGACCTCGCCAAAGACAAAAAGAACATGCCGTTCGCCGTTATTGACGGCGGCAACGGTGACGCATGGGTCGAAGCGAAGGGTGAGAAGTACTCTCCTTCCCAGATCTCCGCGTTCATCCTCGGCAAGATGAAGGAAACAGCCGAAAATTACCTTGGTGAGTCTGTCTCCCAAGCGGTGATCACTGTACCTGCGTACTTCAACGACGCACAGCGTCAGGCAACGAAAGACGCCGGTAAGATTGCTGGCCTCGACGTATTGCGGATCATCAACGAGCCAACAGCCGCCGCGTTGGCATATGGCCTGGATAAGAAAGACACGCATACAATCGCTGTTTACGACCTTGGTGGTGGTACGTTTGACGTCACCATCCTTGAGATTGATGATGGCCTTTTCGAAGTGAAATCCACCAACGGTGACACATTCCTCGGTGGTGAAGACTTCGACATGCGGATCGTCAACTACTTGGCAGACGAGTTCAAGAAAGAGAACTCCGTCGATCTGACCAAAGACAAGATGGCGCTGCAACGTCTGAAGGAAGCCGCAGAGAAAGCGAAGATCGAACTTTCTTCTTCTGCTTCCACAGAGATCAACCAGCCGTTTATCTCCATGGGGTCTGACGGTCAGCCGTTGCACATGGTGATGAAACTGACCCGCGCGAAGTTGGAAAGCCTGGTCGGCGATCTGATCAAATCTTCCATGAAGCCGTGCCAAGCCGCGATCAAAGACGCAGGGCTGAGCACATCCGACATCGATGAGATCGTCCTTGTTGGTGGTATGACGCGGATGCCAAAGGTTCAGGAAGAAGTTGAAAAGTTCTTCGGCAAAAAACCACACCAAGGCGTGAACCCTGATGAGGTTGTTGCAATGGGTGCGGCTATTCAGGCCGGTGTTCTGCAGGGCGACGTGAAAGACGTCGTTCTTCTGGACGTCACACCATTATCCCTTGGTATCGAAACATTGGGCGGTGTCTTCACACGCCTGATCGACCGCAACACCACAATCCCAACGAAGAAGTCTCAAACCTTTTCGACCGCAGAAGACAACCAGAACGCCGTGACCCTGCGCGTGTTCCAAGGTGAGCGTGAAATGGCGGCTGACAACAAGATGCTCGGCCAGTTCAATCTGGAAGACATTCCACCAGCACCTCGTGGCATGCCGCAAATCGAAGTCACCTTCGACATCGACGCCAACGGCATTGTATCTGTTGCTGCAAAAGACAAGGGCACTGGCAAAGAACAGTCTATCACGATCCAAGCCTCTGGTGGTCTATCTGACGAGGACATCGACGCCATGGTAAAGGACGCGGAAGACAACGCAGAGGCTGATAAGGAACGTCGTGAGCTGATCGAAGCCAAGAACCAGGCCGAAAGCCTGATCCACTCAACTGAGAAGTCTTTGGAAGAGCATTCGGACAAAGTCGACCCAACCACAGTTGAAGCGATTGAACTGGCGATTGCCGCGCTGAAAGACGACCTCGAGGATGAGAAAGTTACAGCCGACAAGCTGCAAGCAGGCGTCCAGAACGTGACCGAAGCGGCGATGAAGCTTGGCGAAGCCATCTACAAGGCAAGCCAAGAAGAGGCCGACGGCGCGGATGAGCCTGCCGGTGCGGATGAAGACGACATCGTCGATGCTGACTTCGAAGACCTCGGCGACGACAAGCGCGACTAAGTCGCAGCGTTTCAAAGCAGGCCGGCCCTGACCCGGGCCGGTCTGGCTTTTCCCGAGGGGAATGATCGATCATGACAAAACGCGATTACTACGAAACGCTTGGTGTCTCCAAAGGGGCCGATGCGACTGAGATTAAGAAGGCCTATCGCCAAAAGGCGAAAGAGCTGCACCCAGACCGCAACGCAGACAACCCCAACGCCGAAGCACAGTTCAAAGAAGCGAACGAGGCTTATGAAGTCCTGAAGGATGCCGAGAAGAAGGCAGCCTACGACCGCTTTGGTCACGCAGCTTTTGAGGGCGGCATGGGCGGCGGCGGTGCTGGCCCGCGCGGTGGTCACGGTGACTTTGCCTCTGCCTTCTCGGACGTGTTTGACGACCTTTTTGGTGACATGATGGGCGGCCGCGGTGGTGGCGGGCGTAGCCGTGCCCAGCGCGGCAACGATTTGCGCTACAACTTGCGTGTCAAGCTGGAAGAAGCATACGCTGGCCTTCAGAAGACTATCACCGTCCCTGCCGCGGTCGCGTGCGGATCCTGTAACAGCACAGGTGCTGAGGGTGGCGCAGAACCACAAACCTGCCCGACGTGTTCCGGCATGGGGAAGGTCCGCGCGCAGCAGGGCTTCTTCACCGTCGAACGCACCTGCCCGACCTGTAACGGTATGGGTCAGACAATCAAGAACCCCTGTAAGGTTTGCCAGGGCCAAGGCCGCATGGAGAAGGAAAAATCCCTCTCCGTCAATATCCCTGCAGGTGTTGAAACAGGCACGCGCATCCGTCTTGCCGGTGAGGGTGAAGCGGGTATGCGCGGTGGACCGACGGGCGACCTCTATATCTTTATCGAAGTGCAGGAGCACGAGCTTTTTGAGCGCGATGGCCTGAACCTTTACTGCCGCGTGCCGGTCTCGATCGCTTCTGCCGCTTTGGGTGGGGAGATTGAAGTGCCAACCATCGACGGTGGTCGCTCCCGCGTGCGCATTCCAGAAGGGTCACAATCTGGTCGCCAAATGCGTCTGCGCGGCAAAGGTATGCCTGCGCTGCGCGGTACCGGAGCGGGCGACATGTTCATTGAACTGGCCGTTGAGACACCAGTGAGGCTCACCGCGCGTCAGAAAGAAATCCTGAAAGAATTCGACACACTCAGTGAAGACAACAACCCGCATGGGAGCAGCTTCTTTAGTTCGGTGAAGAGCTTTTGGGATAGTATGAAGGGTTAAACGTCAGGTCGTTTAACCCAGCATGTGCCATGTAGGTTTTAAGAGACACCGAAAGCGGCAGCCAAAACTGCGCAGCCGATCTAGCATTAACTCCCTGCTAACCATCTCTAGCCATCCTTCGGCGCATGATACAGCTTGCTGAAACCCCGTCTCTATTCTCATTTCACGACGCCCTGCCCAGCGGCAAACTCCCCTCCTACATCAAGGACCACCGAAAACGCCTGCGCGAACGTTTCCTCGACGGCGGGCCGAATGCGGTACCTGACTATGAACTTTTGGAACTCATCCTCTTTCGCGCAATACCGCCGCAGGATGTAACGCTACTCGCGCGGGCGCTTATTGAACAGTTCGGCGACTTCAACCGTGTCATCGCTGCGCCGCTTGATCAGTTTCGCAAAGTGAAGGGTGTAGGAGATGCTGTGGTGTTGGAGATCAAGATCGTGGAGGCGGTGGCGCATCAGATGGCACAATCTCAAGTCCTTGAGCGGCACGTCATTTCAAACTGGAACACGCTGATCAAGTATTGCCACACCGGGAGACAGAGCAATTTCGAATCCTTTTCCTCGATACCAAGAACACACTGATCGCAGATAAAAAGCAGGCGAAAGGCACCATTGACCATGTGCCTGTCTACCCACGGGAGGTGGTGAAGTGTGCGTTGGAGCTGTACGCAGCGTCGATCCTGTTGGTCCACAATCATTCGTCTAGCGACCCGACACCCTCGCAAGCCGACATCCAAATTACCGAACATATCGCCACCTCTGCACAAGCGCTTGGCATCACGGTCCATGATCACTTGATTATCAGAAAATCGCGCGAATTGAGCTTCCTCGTGGAGGGGCTGCTTTAGTCTTCGAGCCAAAGCTCAACGCGGCGGTTGATGCGTTGACCAATTTTTGTGTCATCACAGGCCATAGGCAAAGCTTCTCCAAAGGCTGCAACGTCGAGCGTGACGGACGTTGGCAGGTCATCCCCCAAGCGGCGCAGGATGGACTGGCGCACCGCCTCTGCCCGTTCCCCGGACAACGCGCGATTGGCGGCAGCATCACCGATGCCGTCACTGAATCCAATAAGGGTCAGCGTTTTCCCCGCATAGCGCCCCTGTCGGATAGCGCTCGCCAAATCAGACAGGTTGGAGCGGGATTGCGCATCTAGGTTCACACTGCCCGCCTCAAACCGGAAGCTGAGGGACAAACGGGTCTGGTCATTGATCAGCCGCACAAAGCGCTGCAACTCATCAAACGACCCTTCGGTCCCTGCTCGCTCAATCGCATTGGCGAAACGTTGGCCTTGCGCGTCAAGCCCGATGGGCAAGACAGACTGATCCACAAATCCCGCGCGGCGAACAATCAACTGTGCGGCGGGCAAGCGGGTCCAGATCAGAAACTCTTTGAAAACTGAAGGCATGATCCGCTGCGGGACATAGAGGAATACGGGCGTTGTAAGCGGGTAATCCTCAGTCTTTATACCAAGGGCTGATGGCGCCGTAAGAAACCCGCAGTCATCGCGCAACCCAACCGCCCGCGCGCCGCCTGTCCGCAGGAAGGACACCAGACCAATGGCGTTGCGGTTTCGGACAACTGCGTTGGTGAGCGCTTGTTCCGTGTCGTGGAAGGTGACAGACGGTGCCACCTCCCCCTCTGCCAAGAACCGCAGTACCGTTTCCGTCGTGCCAGCATCGGTCGGCCCAAGGTGCAGCTCAACCGGTCCTGGTGCCTCCCCAAAATCAGCCCAATCCGAAACTTCACCCTTCAAAGCGCGTTGCAATTGCATCAGCGATAGCGTGCGGGTTTTCCGCAGGGGGGAGACGATTGGCGTGATTGCATCGAGCCCGATAATCTGAGAGCGCTCGGAGGACTGAAGATCTCGCATGCCCTGGCGTGATGCCAAGGACAGTTCATCCGGTGTCACTTCACGGGTTACCACAACCGACCACGACCGATGTGCAAAAAGATCGGCGAACCCTTTGGTGGTGGTCCCGCTGGTCAATTCCAAAACTGCTGCCGTTTCACCGTCGGGTGACATCGCCACGCTGATTTGCCCACCCTCGACTGGGTCGAACTTCGTCGCCCAACCTTTGCTGCGCGCGAACCCTTCCCAAAGCGCGGGGATGAGCACATCAATGACCGCGGCTTCGCCAGACATGGAGAAACGTGGCACAAAGCCGTCCCGCTCTGGACAGTCCGCGCCTGTACATTCGACGTTGGCGTAAGTGAGTGTTAGAGAGCCATAGCGCGATGCGATCTCGATGTATTCGCCGTCGTAGCCAATAAGGGATCCCGAGACTGACAATCCCCCACCGACAGATGTCAGTGTGATTTCAGTGTCGGCAGATACGGCACCACCAAAAAGAAAGAGTACAGCCACGAGGGCTGCACACTTTCGACGTTTCAGGGGTCTGTCAAAAGCTCGCCAAATCATTTAGGGGCGAGTGTCAGATCCTCGAACATGTTTTTCAATACCAGATATTCACTAATCGACGCGCAATTGGGCATATTCAGCTCAACCTCGTCACGGGTCAGAAGCTGGATTGGGTTGACTTGGATCGTTTGCGCTTAGATGGCCTGACCACAGTCATCCACACGCACCTCTGCCTCAAATTTCAACGTCAGAGCATCCGCATCTGACAAAGGCACGGTGTAGACTTCCAAGGCGTGGCCGTTTGCATCTGCGCTAAAGAATGCGGCGTTGCCAGCAGCCGTTCCGCGACAGACGTGACCTTCAGCGCCGAAGGTTGCGCCATTGTGAAACGCATGAAGTTCAAACCCTGGTGCACCTTCCCAATAAAGCACCGCACAAGCGTAGTCTGCGAGTTCTGGCACCTCAGCCGACGCAGTGACCAATTCACCATCTTCAAACGTCATGTCGAAGGTTGCGTATTGATCTAGCGCAGAGACTATGATCTGCGCGAGGCCAATATCATCAGTTTGACCGATGATCGAAACGCCTTTGTGCTGGATCGTGAAGGCCTGCTCAATCTGACAAGGCGCATCAACGTTCAACTCTACCATCGCGCCATCTTGAGCTTGGGCGAAGACGGCGACATTACAAGCTGATTGCGCAACGATCGCTTCGGCAGGTTCGCTCATCTCAACGTCTTTCGCAGCATCAACCAAGGCCGATGCCAGTTCAGCCAGAGAGCCACCAGCAACGTCTGGGATTGTATCAATGAGGGAGGCGTTTGCCGTCTCAGCGGCGACTACTGTGAGCATTACCGCTCTGCCATCCGTCGGCGTCAATGGCATGTCTGGGTCGATTTCGGCAACTGTAGTCTCTGTCTTAGGCACTTCTTTGATCATTGGCTCAAGACCAGAAACAGACTCTTCAAGGTCCGTGGCCTCGTCCATCGCAGACAACTCGAGGTCTGCCACCTCATCAGGCTCTGAAATCGTGGGGAGTGTCAGACTGGGAATGCTGACCTCATCCGTGACTGTGTTCAGTGCCACCGTTGATGATGATGGCGGTGTGAAGGTCGGTGCGCCAAGGCTTCGCGGCACCGCTACTGACTCCGACACCGGTGTCAGCCGCTCATCAATCTCCGCGTTTGTAGTTGGTACGGCGACCGGCTTTTCCACGCCAAAACGTGAGGCGAGAGCGTCATCGTACTGAAAAATATAGCCGATGCTCAGTGCTGTCGCAAATGTGCCAGCACCGACAATAAGGCGCTTCTTACTTCGTTCCATAGCCGATTCCCTTCCAAAGGACGGGAAACAATCTGTTATCGTCTGGTGGCCTCAGAAGGACGTTCGGTGAGTTTTTGGGTGGCCTTAATGTGGCAAAGATCAGGCCAGTCGGCCGTGGCAATGCTTGAATTTCTTGCCAGATCTGCAGGGACAGGCATCGTTCCGACCAGGTGATCCCCATGTCGATGGATCATCCTCAACAAACCCTTCACGCGGCGTTAACCCCTGCCCTGTCGCATCAGATTTTGCGCGTTCAACACCGGCCGGTGCGGCAGCTTGTTGTTGCTGGCGCAACTGGTCGATCAGCTGTTGCTGCTGCTCAGGCGTCATTGGGCGGATTTGGGACAGTTTCTGTGTCACATCCGTGCGCAAGCCGTCCAAAAGGCGCTCGAAAAGCTGGAATGCCTCGGATTTGTATTCATTGAGCGGATCGCGCTGGGCATAGCCACGGAAGCTGACTACGGACCGCAGATGCTCAAGCGTCAAAAGGTGTTCACGCCATTTCGCGTCAATCGTTTGCAAAAGAAGCTGCTTTTCGACATTGCGCATGGTTTCGGCGCCAAAGGCGTCTTCCTTCTCCGCCATGAACTTATCACTGGCCTGTTCAAGCCGCTCGCGAATAGTGTCGTTATCGACGCCTTCTTCATCGCCCCATGCCATCACTGGCACGTCGATCCCAAGGTCTTGAATAACAGCGGCATAAAGTCCTTCGGTGTCCCACTGATCAGCGTAGGATTTTGGCGGCATGTATTCGTCCACCAGATCGTCGATAACCTGATAACGCATGTCCTGAATGATCTCGGACTGGTCTTGGCTTTCCATGATATCGCGGCGCTGGCCAAAGATGACCTTTCGCTGCTCGTTCATCACATCATCGAATTTCAAAAGCTGCTTGCGGATGTCGAAGTTGCGGCCCTCAACCTTCGCCTGTGCGCGCTCAAGTGACTTATTCACCCAGGGGTGCTCAATCGCTTCGCCTTCTTTCATGCCGAGTGTGGACAGCACTTTGTCCAAACGCTCAGAGCCGAAGATGCGCATAAGATCGTCTTCCAAAGACAGGAAGAAGGACGACCGACCCGGATCCCCCTGACGGCCAGAGCGACCGCGCAGCTGGTTATCGATTCGGCGGCTTTCGTGGCGTTCAGTCGCTAGAACGAAAAGACCACCCGCGTCCAAGACCTTTTGCTTTTCTTCCGCGTGCCCATCCTCAATCTGTGCCCGCAGGACGTCAGGGTTCGCCTCTGGATCAGCAGCGAGGGCTTCAAGTACTTTCATTTCGACGTTGCCGCCAAGCTGAATGTCCGTACCACGGCCCGCCATGTTGGTCGCAATCGTCACCGCGCCCAGCTTACCGGCGTCCGCGATAATTTGCGCTTCCTGTTCGTGCTGACGAGCGTTCAGAACGTTGTGTTCGATCCCTTCGGCTTTCAGCATCTGGCTAATGAATTCCGACTTCTCGATGGAGGTTGTTCCGACAAGGATCGGCTGACCTTTGGCATTAGCCTCTTTGATCTGAGTGACGACACCCTCGAATTTCTCTTTCGCGGTGCGGTAAACCTGATCGTTCTCATCCAAGCGGGCGACAGGACGGTTTGTCGGCACTTCAACAACGCCGAGGCCGTAAATCTCTTCAAACTCTTCTGCTTCCGTCATCGCGGTACCGGTCATACCAGCCAGATTGTCGTAAAGGCGGAAGTAGTTCTGGAAGGTGACCGAGGCGAGCGTGACGTTCTCCGCCTGAATTGGCAGGCCCTCTTTCGCTTCAATCGCTTGGTGCAGACCGTCGGACAAGCGGCGACCAATCATCATGCGGCCTGTGAATTCGTCAATCAAAACGGCTTGGTTGTCGCGGACGATGTAGTCTTTGTCCTTTTGAAACAGCTTGTGCGCCCGAAGACCTTGGCTAACATGGTGGACCAGTGATGCGCTTTCTGGATCGTAAAGTGACTGTCCCCCTGGCAAGAGCCCAACTTGCGCCAAACGCTCTTCCAAAAAGTCGTTGCCCTCATCGTTGAATGTCGCCTGACGCGCTTTTTCATCGAGTGTAAAATGCTCGTCCTGAACTTCTGGGATCAGCTTGTCGATTTGGCGGTACATCTCCGACCGGTCCTGTGCAGGGCCAGAAATGATCAACGGCGTCCGTGCTTCGTCGATCAGAATACTGTCCACCTCATCCACAATTGCGAAATTGTGGTGCTTCTGGTGCATCTGTGCAAGCTCTGACTTCATGTTGTCGCGCAGATAGTCAAAGCCCAGTTCGTTGTTCGTCGCATAGGTGATGTCGCACTTATACGCCTCGGCTTTTTCTTCTTCGGCTTGCTGAGGGACGACGACACCCGTGGTTAGACCCAATGCACCGTAGACATTGCTCATCCACTCCGCGTCGCGGCGGGCGAGGTAATCGTTCACGGTGACGATGTGCACACCTTTGCCAGTGAGCGCATTCAAATACGCAGGGAACGTCGCGACGAGGGTTTTACCCTCACCCGTCTTCATCTCCGAAATATTGCCCTGATGCAGAAAAATCCCGCCCAGCAACTGTGTGTCGAATGCGCGCAGACCCAAGGAACGCTTTGCCGCTTCGCGACAATTGGCAAACGCTTCTGGCAAGAGCGCATCTAAGCTTTCACCACCCATCGCGCGCTTGGCCAGTTCTTCGGTCTTTTCCTTGATGCCTTCGTCGGAAAGCTTCTCAAATTCCGCCTCTAGATCGTTGATCTTTTGGACCAGTGGGCGTGCTGCTTTGACCTTCCGATCACTCGGGGTTCCAAAGATTTTCTTTGTAACAGCTCCAAAACCTAGCATGTTTTCTCCACGGTCGTTGACCTATCTGACATCTATTTGAGAGGAGGTTGCTTGTCGCCGTTGCGACAGACGCCTAAACAGGGCAACAAACCAGCCCTCTCGAGGCATTAATCGCATGTAAGGGCCTGTGTTTGTTGTGTCAACGTCGCGCCAGTCGCGGAAACATCAAGGGTACGTTTAATGCTGAAACATATCACAGTTTTGGGGGCATCCGCGGCTGCCCTGACCTTCTCCACGGCCAGTTTCGCGCAAGACGCTGATACCGTCATTGCCACCGTTGGCGATGTCGAAATCACGCTGGGCGAAATGATCATAGTGCGCAGCAGCCTGCCGCAGCAATATGAACAGTTTCCGCCGGAAATTCTTTTTGAGGGCATCCGCGACCAACTGATCCAGCAACAGCTTTTGGCGAACGCGGTCAATGAGGGTTCCAAGCGTTTGGACCTTACGATCAAGAACGAAATTCGGGCACTTCAGTCGAATGAAGTCGTAGCTAAATTGACGCAGGAAGTTGCGACCGAAGAACAGCTAATGGAGGTGTTTGACGCCCGCTATGGCGATGCGGAGCCGATCCTTGAATGGAACGCGGCTCACCTGTTGGTCGAGACCGAAGAGGAAGCCTTGGCTGCCAAAGGCCGCGTTGACGGCGGTGAAATCTTTACGGACGTCGCACGGGATGTCTCCACCGGCCCGTCCGGCCCCAATGGCGGGAACCTTGGCTGGTTTGGTGCAGGCCGCATGGTTCCAGCTTTCGAAGCCGCGACCGCTGAATTGTCAGTGGGTGAAGTTTCTGCCCCAGTTGAGACGCAGTTCGGCTGGCACGTCATCATCCTGAACGAAACCCGCGAGCAGCCACCCGTCACCTTCGAACAGGTGCGGGGGGAGCTTGTGGGTGAATTGCAGGAAGCCGCGGTTCAGGCGCTCTTGGCGCAGTTGGAGACTGAATATGAGGTCAACAACGCCGTCACAACCGACATTGACCCCAACCTACTCACCAATTTTGAGCTGTTGGACGACTGATGAAAGTCTCGCCACTGGCGCCTGGCGCTTTTCCTAACCTGCCGGTCATCGAAGGCGTTACCTTTGCCGCAACCGCGGCTGGGGTGAAATATGCCGACCGCGATGACGTGATGTTGGCCGTTCTGGCGCCGGGCAGTTCGGTAGCGGGTGTTTTCACCAAGTCAGCGACTCGGTCGGCCAATGTATTGGACTGTCAGGCCAAGCTCGGAGCCGCATCGGACGCTGGCGCGGCGATTATCGTGAACTCCGGCAACTCCAACGCCTTTACTGGCAAAGCTGGCGAAGGGTCTGTCGCCGCGATTTGCGATGCGGTCAGCGCGACAACAGGTGTTCCGACAGAGTGGGTTTTCACTGCATCCACGGGTGTGATTGGCGAACGCCTACCGCATGAACGGATCACTGCGAAAGTTGCGGGCTTGGTGGCTGCGCAAAAATCGGATGCCCTGCCCGCTGCGGCGAAGGCCATCATGACGACAGACACGTTTGCCAAGGGATCAACCGCGTCAGTTGAGGTCGACGGCAAAACAGTAAAAATCGCAGGGATCGCCAAAGGCTCCGGAATGATCGCACCAGATATGGCGACCATGCTTGTCTATATCTTCACGGACGCAAAGCTGGATCAGCCGGAACTTCAATCGCTGCTTTCCGAGCTTTGTGATAAAACTTTCAACTGCATCACGGTGGACAGCGACACCTCCACCTCCGACAGTCTGATGCTCGCCGCAACTGGGGCGTCGGGCGCTGATGTGTCTGGGAGTGCTGACTTCAAGAACGCGCTACACTCGGTCATGCTTGACCTTGCTCATCAAGTCGTTCGGGACGGGGAAGGCGCGACTAAGTTCGTGGAGGTCCGCGTGACCAGCGCAAAGGACAACGCGGACGCAAAAACCGTCGCCCTCTCCATCGCCAATTCACCGCTCGTTAAAACCGCAATTGCAGGTGAAGACCCGAACTGGGGACGGATCGTGATGGCGGTTGGGAAGTCTGGGGCGGCGGCTGATAGAGATAAGCTCACCATTCGCTTTGGTGACATCCTTGTCGCTGAAGAAGGCTGGGTTACTGAAAGCTATACTGAAGAGGTAGGCGCCGCCTATATGAAGGATCAGAACCTCAAGATCAGTGTCGATTTAGGGCTTGGGTCCGGCACCAGCACCGTTTGGACCTGCGACCTGACGCATGACTATATCACCATCAATGCGGACTACCGCTCATGAAGTCGGTGCTGGTTTCCGCCGTTGCGTTGGTTGACGTCGATGGGCGCGTGCTTTTGGCCCAGCGCCCTGAGGGAAAGTCGATGGCGGGGCTATGGGAGTTTCCAGGCGGCAAGGTTGAAGACGGGGAGACGCCTGAAGTCGCACTGATCCGCGAACTGGAAGAAGAGCTTGGCATCAACACGTGGGAAAGCTGCCTCGCGCCGCTGACCTTCGCCAGCCACAGCTACGACGATTTCCACCTTCTGATGCCACTCTTCGCCTGCCGCAAATGGGAAGGAACGCCGCAGTCGCGGGAAGGCCAGGCGCTTAAGTGGGTGAAAGCCAACGACCTTAAAGACTACCCGATGCCGGAAGCAGACATTCCCCTGATCCCAATCCTGCGCGACTGGTTGTGATCGCAACTCTCCGGCCTGCGAAGCAATCCGATGTTGAGCGCATCGCGCCTATCCATACAAATGCACGCGCGACAGCGATGCCTTGGCTACCAGAGGTTCATACCGCCGAAGAGGACCTCTGGTACTTTGCGAACGCACTCCTTCCCGAAGAGACGGCGCATGTTGCTGAAGTTGATGGGCAGGTGATTGGTTATAGCGCCTATGCGAATGATTGGCTGACCCACCTCTACCTCGACCCGTCGTTTCAGCGACGAGGGATTGGGTCTGCCCTGCTTCAGAACTCCAAAACAGGGCACGATGAACTCAACCTTTGGGTCTTTCAACGCAACACAGCAGCGCAGGCGTTTTACCAGACACATGGCTTCACAGAAGTGATGCGTACGGATGGATCAAGGAACGAAGAAAAGACACCAGATATCCACCTGCGTTGGACACGAAATTAGCAATAATTCCGCTTAGTATACTGTTGTATGCCGTAGACCTTTCCAAATGCTTGGTCTAAAGAGCACCCAAACGTCATAGAGGTCCGATTCCATGTCCAATCCAGATATCATCTACACCAAAGTCGACGAAGCGCCTGAGCTCGCCTCCGCCTCTTTCCTGCCGATTATTCAAAAGTTCGCTGCTGCTGCTGGCGTCACTGTCGGAACCAAAGACATCTCCCTCGCTGGTCGGATCATCGCGACTTTCCCTGAAGCGCTGACCGCAGAGCAGCGGATCGATGATGATTTGGCGGAACTCGGCCGTTTGGTGAAAACGCCAGAGGCGAATGTCGTGAAGCTGCCGAACATCTCTGCCTCGGTGCCTCAACTGGTCGCAGCGATCGAGGAATTGCAAAGCCAAGGCTACGCGCTGCCTGACTACCCTGAAGACCCGCAAACGGATGAAGAGAAAGCCGTGCGCGCGAAGTATGACGGGATCAAAGGTTCCGCCGTGAACCCTGTTCTCCGCGAAGGAAACTCTGACCGCCGCGCAGCGAAGGCCGTCAAAAGCTACGCCCAGAACAACCCACACCGCATGGGCGAGTGGACTGCTGACAGCAAGACACGCGTTGCATCCATGGACGGCAATGATTTCCGCTCCAACGAAGTCTCCACAACGTTAGCCGCCGACACAGTTGCGAAGATCGTCTTGGAAACGGTAGATGGTGAAACCGTTTTGAAGGACGGTCTGTCGTTTCCTGCCGGCACAGTCGTTGACGCAACCTTCATGTCTGCTGCTGCGCTTGACGACTTCCTTGAAGCAGAAATTGCGAAGACGAAGAAGGAAAGAATCCTCTTCTCCCTCCACATGAAGGCGACAATGATGAAGGTTTCTGACCCGATCATCTTTGGTCATGCGGTGAAGGCGTTCTTGAAACCAGTGTTCGACAAGTTCGGGGCTGAGATGAACGCGCTGGGCGTGAACCCGAACCAAGGGCTTGGTGCGGTACTCGAAAAGGTCGAAGGGAATGCGGAGATCATAGCCGCCATTGACGCCTCCATGGCCGACCAGCCGCCGATGTATATGGTCGACAGCGACCATGGCATCACCAACCTGCATGTGCCGTCTGACGTGATCATCGACGCCTCCATGCCCGCTTTGATCCGCGCAGGCGGCAAGGGTTGGGCGCCTGACGGGAAGGAAGCAGACGCGGTTTGCGTGATCCCTGATAATTCCTATGCGCCCGTTTATGACGAGACGATCAAATTCTTCAAAGCGAACGGCAAACTGAACCCCGCCACCGCGGGCACAGTTCAGAACATCGGTCTGATGGCGCAAAAAGCAGAAGAATATGGTTCCCACCCGACAACGTTCGAAATCGCGGAAACGGGCACCGTCAAAATGATCCTCGACGATGGGACAGTTCTCCACAACCACGATGTGCAGGCTGGCGACATCTGGCGCTCCGCCTCTGCCCGAAAAGCGGCAATCGAAGACTGGGTGAACCTCGCCATCTCCCGCCAAAAGGCGGAAGGGTGCGAGGCGGTGTTTTGGCTTGACGAAACCCGTGCGCATGACGCGGAACTGATCACCTATGTGACGCCGATCCTTGAAGCAGCGGGCGTTTCTGACAAGTTCCAGATAATGGCGCCGCGCGAAGCGACCCGCGCCGCGTTGGAAACAATCACCGCAGGTAAGAACCACATCGCGATCACCGGAAACGTGCTGCGTGACTATCTGACGGACCTGTTCCCAATCTTGGAGCTGGCGACATCGGCCAAAATGCTCTCCATCGTGAAACTGATGCAGGGCGGTGGTTTGTTCGAAACGGGTGCCGGTGGGTCTGCGCCGAAGCACGTGCAACAGGTGCAGGCGGAAAACCACCTCCGTTGGGACTCACTGGGTGAATTCACAGCGCTGGGCGAAAGCTTCCAGTTTCTCGCGGAAAACCGCAGCAATGCGAAAGCCAAGATCTTGGGCGAAGCGGTGGATGCGGCGACGCAGGGCATCCTCGACAACAATCGTTCGCCAAGCCGGAAGGTGGGTGAGCCGGACAACCGCGACAGCCACTACTGGTTCGCGCGCTATTGGGCCGAAGCCTTGGCCGCACAATCAGACGACGCAGACCTCGCCGCGCATTTCGCGCCGATTGCGAAGGCATTGGCCGACGGGGAAACGGCAATCGTGGCCGAGCTTGCCGCCGCACAAGGCACACCCGCTGACTTGGGCGGATACTACAAAACCGACCCTGCCAAGACGGCGGCAGTCATGCGCCCATCCGCGACGCTGAACGCGATCATCGGGTAAGCAACCTCGCATGAAACGAAGAAGCCGCGCCCAGCGCCCGGCTTTTTTGTTCGACCAGCAGCGACTTCAATATAACTAAACCGGCACGACAGACTTACGGGTGATATTACTAAACCGCTCATAAAAATATGGAACACTTATGCCAAACTTTGCGATATTTCCGAGCTTGAAAGGCAAGGTCGTGATCGTCACAGGCGGTGCGCAAGGGATCGGTGCCGAGATGGTCAAAGCCTTCGCTGCGCAGGAGTCGCGTGTTGGGTTCCTCGACAAAGATGAAGGCGCGAGTGCTGAGCTCACCAATGTGCATGAGAATGTCATTTTCGAAATTTGTGACCTGCGCGACATTGATCAGATGAAAGCAGCACTCGAAAAGCTGACGCGCCAATTGGGTCATGCAGACGTGCTGGTTAACAACGCCGCACGTGATGATCGGCACGATTGGCAGGATGTCACGCCAGAATACTGGGACGAACGCCAAGCCACCAACTTGCGGCACATGTTCTTTGCGATCCAATCCATCTCACCTGGAATGATCGAAAACGGCGGTGGGTCGATCATCAACATGGGGTCCAACTCATGGTGGGAGGCGGCGGGCGGATTTCCCGCCTACACTACTGCCAAGGCGGCGGTGCACGGATTGACCCGCTCCATGGCCCGCGATTTGGGCAAGCACCGCATCCGTGTGAACACCGTCGTCCCCGGATGGATTATGACAGACAGTCAATTGGAGCTTTGGGCCACACCAGAGGCGCTGGAAGCGCAGAAGAAAGCACAATGCCTGCCCTACCTGATAGAGCCGGTCTACGTCGCGCGAATGGTTCTGTTCTTGGCGTCCGACGATGCGGCGATGTGCACAGCAAGCAACTACATGGTTGAGGCAGGATCCGTTTAAAGCTGCTTAATACCGCAAGGTGAGTTCAGAGGTTCAAAGAGAAAGGGCGGCCCGTTGGCCGCCTCTCTATTCTTAATCCAAGTTACGTTCGACTTCTTCGCGTTCGAAGATCTCGATCACGTCGTCAGGGCGGATGTCGTCATAGTTTTCGAACGCCATACCGCATTCCTGACCGGACTGGACCTCTGCTACTTCGTCCTTGAAGCGCTTCAAAGTCTTCAGTGTCCCTTCATGGATCACTACGTTGTCCCGCAGCAGGCGAACCCCAGCGGAGCGACGCGCGACGCCTTCGGTGACGAGACAGCCCGCAACCTTGCCGACGCCAGTAACCTTGAAGACCTCTTTGATGGTCGCGTAGCCGATGAAGTTCTCTTTGATCTCCGCCGACAGAAGACCAGAAGCTGCCGCTTTCACATCGTCCACCAGGTCGTAGATGACGGAGTAGTAGCGGATCTCCACACCCTTCTGGTTGGCAGAGTTGCGTGCAGGCGTGTTCGCACGGACGTTAAAGCCGATGACCGGCGCGCCGGAGGCTTCAGCCAGACCAACGTCGGTTTCGGTAATCGCACCAACGCCGGAATGAAGGACGCGGACGCGAACCTCGTCATTGCCGATCTTCTCCATCGCTTGGACAATCGCCTCAGAGGAACCTTGCACGTCTGCCTTCACCAAGATCGGCAATTCGCTGACGTTCTCATCCGCTTTGGCGTTCGCCATCAACTGATCGAGCGTCACCGCCGCACCAGCAGCAGCACGTTTGTCTTTTGCGGCCTTCTGACGATAGTCGGCGATTTCGCGCGCTTGCGCTTCGGTGTCGACCACGTTCAAAACGTCGCCCGCTTCCGGTGTGCCGTTCAGACCCAGAACCTCAACCGGTACGGATGGGCCTGCTTCTTCCACACGGTCGCCTTTGTCGTCGACAAGCGCGCGGACTTTACCCCACTGCTCACCCACAACGAAGATATCACCCTGCTTCAGCGTGCCGTTCTGAACCAGAACGGTCGCTACAGGACCACGGCCCACGTCGAGCTGTGCTTCGATTACAGCGCCAGAAGCGGCGCGGTCTGGGTTGGCTTTGAGCTCAAGGATTTCCGCCTGAAGCGCGATGGCTTCCAGCAGTTCATCAAGGCCCTGACCTGTGATGGCAGAGACTTCGACATCCTGAACCTCACCCGACATCTTCTCAACAATCACTTCGTGTTGAAGAAGGTCGGTGCGGACTTTGTCAGGGTTGGCCGCTTCACGGTCAATCTTGTTGATTGCGACGATCATTGGCACTTCCGCCGCTTTCGCGTGGTTGATGGCTTCGATCGTCTGCGGCATGACGGCGTCATCCGCTGCCACAACCAGAACAACGATGTCCGTCACCTGCGCACCACGGGAGCGCATGGAAGTAAACGCTGCGTGGCCCGGAGTATCGAGGAACGACAGAACCTGACCGCTTTCGGTCGTAACCTGATAGGCACCGATGTGCTGTGTGATGCCACCCGCTTCGCCAGCGGTCACGCGCGTCTTGCGGATCGCGTCGAGTAGGGAAGTCTTACCGTGGTCAACGTGACCCATGATCGTGATGATCGGCGCGCGCGGCTTCAGATCTTCATCCTTGTCCTCGACCGCGTCGATCACGTCTTCCACGTCAGAGTCAGAGACGCGGACAACTGTGTGACCGAACTCTTCCACTATCAATTCAGCGGTATCGGCATCAATCGTTTGCGTCTGGGTCGCCATGATGCCGTTGGTCATCAACGCCTTTACAACGTCTGCGACTTTTTCGGACATGCGGTTGGCCAATTCGCCGACCATGATGGCTTCGGGCAGCTGCACCTCGCGGACAACCTTTTCCCGCTCAACCTGACCGCCCATTGCCTTCTGACGCGCACGCTCTTGCTTACGCTTCATCGCAGCGACGGATTTCTGATGACCGCCGCCACCCCGCAGAGCGTCGTTCAAAGTCAGCTTACCAGACCGGCGACCTTCGTCCTGACGGCCTTTTTGCTGCTTGGGCTGACGGGTCTCACGCTGTTCGCGATCCTTGCCGCGCGGTGCCGCAGATGGGCGCGCGACAGCGGCCTCACCCGGCACGTCGGCTGGGTTGGGTGCGGATGTCGCAGATTTTGACTTAGAGCGTGCCGCTTCTTCGCGCTTACGTTCTTCTTCTTCGGCCTTGGCTTTAGCGCGGGCTTCGCGTTCGCGGTCCTCAGCCTCTTTCGCTTCGGCTTCGGCGCGGCGGCGGGCACGCTCTTCATTGCGGGCCTTTTCTTCGGCGTCGCGCTTGGCGGCATCTTCGGCCTCACGCTCTTTAGCGGCCTGCAATGCTTTCATCCGGCGCTGATACTCAGCCTCCGAAATCCCGCCTGGCCGACGTGACGGATCACTGCCCGCTGGCGCAGATCCACCAGAGGTCGGCTTTGCAGCACCAGATTTTGGCACCACAACACGCTTGCGCTTGGTCTCAACAACCACGTTCTTTGTCCGACCGTGGCTAAAGCTTTGCTTTACGTTGCTTGGACGAGAACCGCCCAAACCAAGTGTTTTTTTGCCGTCGTTATCGCTCATTTAGCTTCTATATCCTTCTCGGTGGCCGCTTTGCCACCGTCTACCTCGCGTAAGCCACGTAGCTTTGTGGCTTCCTCTACAACACGATCGCCGAGTCCGCCAGCCGCGAGCGCGCCATGTATCACACTTTGCCGTCCAAATGCCAAACCCAATTCAGCAGATGTGAAGCAGTCGAAATAACGGGCCCCTTCTGGGGTCCAAAGTTTGGCTTTGCCCCTGGCAGAGCCGTCGCTGGCTTGAAGCAAAACACGCACCCGTTCGCCGCCTGCCAACCAGCCTTTGACCTTTTCAAAGCCGCAGACCGCACGCCCCGCTTTGCGCGACATCGCAATCAGATCGATAGCGCGGCGGGCCAACTGACGTTCGACCTCATCCGCGAGCCCATCGGGCACCATGATCGCCTGTTTGGCACAGCGTGAAAACTGGCCTTTGCTGGCCACTTCAAGCGCCACCCGATCCGCTGCGACGTACATGCCCCGCCCAGGAAGCTTGCCCAGAATATCCGGCACAACCTGACGATCGGGGCCCACAACGAACCGGATCAGGCCAGCTTTTGGCTGGCTCTCTCCGGTCACGATGCACTTACGCTCTGGACCGTCGCTTCGATCTTTCTTTAGGCCGCCCCGCGTCATGCGCGTCACTCCGGAGGCCTGAAATCAGACCTCCGCCTCCTCGGCGACTTCGCCTTTTTCACCTTCAGCGGCTTCCGCCTCCAGTTCAGCAGGGTCAACCCAACCCAACATTACGCGGGCTGTCATGACCAAATCTTGCGCCTCTTCTAACGAAACGTCAAATTTCTCCAACACGCCATCGTCTTTCACACGCTCGCCATCAACCATGGTCCAACCACCCGCCAGCTCCCAGTCAGCGCAAGTTGCGAAGTCTTCGAGCGTTTTGACGCCATCCTCGGCCAAGGCTTCGATCATCAATGGTGTCAGGCCTTCGAACTCAACAAGGCTGTCTTCCACACCCAACTCACGGGCGCGGTCCATTGCTTTCTTATTCTGCGCATCAAGATAGTCGCGCGCACGCGCCTGAAGCTCGCTCGCTGTGTCCTCGTCCACGCCTTCGATGACCAACAGTTCTTCGATCTCGACATAAGCGACTTCCTCAAGGCTGGTGAAGCCTTCGGAAACGATCAATTGAGCGAAGAACTCATCAAGGTCCAAGGTCTCCATGAACATCTTGGTGCGAACTTCAAACTCCGCCTGACGACGCTTGGATTCTTCTTCCTCAGTGAGAATGTCGATGTCGAGGCCGGTCAACTGTGACGCCAAACGCACGTTCTGGCCCCGGCGACCAATGGCGAGCGAGAGCTGCTCATCAGGCACAACAACTTCGATCTTGCCCGCTTCTTCATCCAAAACAACTTTGGACACTTCTGAAGGCTGCAATGCGTTCACGAGGAACGTTGGCATATCTTCATTCCAAGGAATGATGTCGATCTTTTCGCCCTGCAGTTCGTTCACAACCGCCTGCACACGGGAACCCCGCATACCAACGCAGGCACCGACAGGGTCGATGGAGCCATCATAAGAAATAACAGCGATCTTCGCGCGAGATCCGGGATCACGGGCAACGGCCTTAATATCAATAATCCCTTCGTAGATTTCAGGTACTTCCATTTTGAAGAGCTCCGCCATGAACTCTGGCGCTGTGCGCGACAGGAAGATTTGCGGACCGCGTTGTTCGCGGCGCACGTCTTTGATGTAGCAACGGATGCGGTCGTTTGGGCGGTATGCCTCACGGCCGATCTTCTCGTTCCGGCGCAGAACAGCCTCACCAGCGCCCACATCGACGATGACGTTGCCGTACTCTTCTCGCTTCACGGCCGCGTTGATGATTGTGCCAGCGCGGTCTTTGAATTCTTCGTACTGCTTGTCACGCTCTGCTTCGCGAACCTTCTGCAGGATCACCTGTTTCGCAGACTGCGCAGCGATCCGGCCCATCTCTACTGGTGGCACTTCTTCCACGAAAGTCTGACCGACCTCTGGGTTTTCCATGTATTGCTTGGCTTGCTCCACCGTGAACTCAGCTTGGTAGTTCTCAAGCAGATCATCCTCGACCACGGTGCGGACGCGCGTAAATGTCGCCTTGCCGGTCTTACGGTCGATGGAGACACGAATGTCCATTTCAGAGCCGTAGCGCGACTTTGCCGCCCGGGCGAGCGATTCTTCCATCGCTTCGACAACCAACGCAGGGTCGATCATCTTTTCGCGTGCCACGGCCTCAGCCGTTTGAAGCAGCTCAAGCTGGTTTGCAGATGTGATTGTCATCAGGACTTCTCCTCGCCATCAATGATGGTTTCAATTTCGTCAAATTGTGCATCGTCAATCTGACCTTTGTCTTTGCGACCGCGCAGAACGTCGCGGATCAAATCGTCTGTCAGAACCAGTTTGGCATCTGACAACCAATCAAACTTTAAACCGATCGTACCTTCTTCGATCGTGATCAGAACTTCATCGCCTTCAACGCCAGCAAGCGGTCCTTTGAACCGGCGGCGGCCATCGATCAGCTCTTCGGTTTCGACCTTGGCCTCAAAGCCTTCCCATTGGGCAAAGTCCTTGAACCGTGTCAGCGGGCGATCAATACCGGGGCTGCTGACTTCGAGATTGTATTGGTCAAGAATTGGATCCTCGACATCCAGAACAGCACTTACCGCGGTGCTGATCTCACCGCAGTCATCAACCTCAATCGTGCCATCCGGCTTTTGCGCCATGATCTGCAACACCGTTTCTTTGCCAGACATCAAACGCACGCGCACAACCTCAAACCCCATGTCTTCAATGACTGGGGTGATGATCTCTGTAATGCGGCGGTCAATCGCCGCTTTTGCGATCAAATCGTTCATGTCTTTCACGCACAAAAAAAACGGGCGCGCGGCCCGTTGTAGTCTCCGGTGGGCGCTAGGTTTGGACCCCAGCGCGCCGCTGTTGACATGCATATACGGATTGAAAGGTGAGTCTGCAAGGGGCAGGTAGATTCTCTCGCGTCATGCCCGCGACCACCGCTCTGCCATGCGGGCGTTGTCCATTGGCCAGAGGTTTCCGATCGTCTCGGCTGTTTTGATGCCTTTGTGGGTCGCTTGCAGGAAATTCGCGAACATCGGGATCAATGTGCTGCCTTCATCGCGCAGGATTTCTTGCATTTCAAAGTAGTGGTCTTGGCGTGTTTCGCTGTCCAACTCAGCACGGGCTTTCAGCAAGAGGTCTTGGAACCGTGCGTGGCTTTGCAATCCGCAGTCGCCCCATGTAGCCCGATCAGCGTAGGCCGTGCTGAACATCCAGTCTTCCGTCGCGCGGCCGAACCAATGACCGTTGGCAAAAGACGACTGCAACCAAGCGTCAGCCCAGTAGCCATCTGAGGCTTCTTCCATGATGTCGATCTCGATACCGGCCAGTGCCGCCGACGATTGGAACAGGTCCGCGGCCTGACATGCACCGCTGAAGGCCGCATGGGAGGTTGAGAGCGTGAGGCTCAGTGAGTCTAAGCCGGCTTTCGCAAGGAAATGTCGCGCTTTGTCCGGGTCAAACTCCAACTGAGCGAGGCTTGCATTGAAGTACTGGTTCAATGGTCCAATGGGCGTGTCGTTGCCGACTTCCCCATGCCCCAGAAGCACTTGCTCCACCATCTGCGCCCGGTTGATCCCGTGCTTCAACGCCTTGCACAGGTTGAGATTATCGAAC
>NZ_CBFIEO010000001.1:34154-246194 GCF_965661665.1 Cognatiyoonia sp.
TGAAACTTCCCAACTTTCGGCCAATTCGCCCTGTAACGTGCCATCGGCCGCCACCTCTGTCAGGCAATCAAAGACACAACCATGACCCGCAGCAATCATGAAGATGTCCGCATGGGTACGGCTGTCCCAACTGTCGCTGGAATGCGCGCCACTCAGCCCCGCAACCAGCGTCCCGCCACGGTGCTGCGCCCGAACTGGCAGACCGGTCAGGCTCAAAACACCTGCCGCTGCACCTGACCGAAGCAGGCCACGTCTGCTAATTCTGTTCATACGGGCGCGATCCCTAATTCAGATTTCGATTCGGACGGTACCTTAGCAATTTGGACGGTCACGGCGCTATCAATGGTTTGCGACGGCGCGTGTGTTGGTGAAAGAAATGCTCAGATCGTGCATCGCCCTCAGCAGTTCGGTCGTCACGCTACGCTCCGACAGCGCATGCCCAGCGCGTCCGACCATGCGAAGCTTGGCATTGGGCCAGAGTTTCGCAAGTTCATAGGCTGACACAGGTGGACAAATCATGTCGAACCGACCTTGAACAAGGTAGCCCGGTATATGCGCGATCCGGTCAACACGGTTCAGGATTTGCTGGTCCTCATCCAAGAAACCGCCATGCTTGAAATAGTGGTTCTCTAGACGAGCAAAAGCGCGGGCGTAATCCGCAGGGCTTTCCCCGACAATCCCGTCACTTTCGATGGAGGCCAGCGCGTTCTCCCAACTTGCCCACGCACGGGCGAAGCGGGTCTCAATGCTCAGATCGCCGCAGAAAAGACGTCGATGATACGCCTCGATCAAATCAGCCCGCTCATCTTCTGGGATCATACCTTCGAACTTGGCCCAAAGATCCGGCCAGAACTGCCCAGCGCCACCACCATAGAACCAATCCAGCTCTTTCTCGCGCATCAGGAAAACGCCGCGCAGGACCAAGGCCAAAACCGCTTCCGGATGTTCCTGCGCATAAATGAGCGACAGCGTAGCGCCCCAACTGCCGCCAAAGACGACCCATTTCGGGATGCCCAGCGTCTCCCGAATTTGTTCAATGTCGCGGACGAGGTGCCATGTGGTATTTGCCTCAACCCGCGCATTCGGACGGGATCGGCCACATCCACGCTGATCGAACAACACAATCCGGTAGATGGCAGGATCAAAATACCGCCGCATCACAGGGCTGCATCCCCCGCCCGGGCCACCATGCAAAACAACGACGGGCAAGCCATCAGGGTTTCCACATTGTTCGACATAAACGCGATGTCCGTCACCAACATCCAACAATCGTTGATCAAATGGATCAATCGACGGGAATAACTGCGGCAGTGCGCTTTTTTGGCTCAAGACCTTATCCATAAGAGACCTATATAGCTTGATAAGGTCAGTGACCACAGGCCGCGAAAGGTGCAAAAGGAACGCCATGCAAGCAGACGCCACAAATACGGTTGATCCGTCCGAGATCGCAAAGTTCGAAGCCATGGCCGCTGAATGGTGGGATCCGAAGGGCAAGTTCAAACCTTTGCACATGATGAATCCCGTCCGGCTGGAATACATCACAACGCAGATCGCGGCGGAATTTGACCGCGATTTGAAGGGGCCAAAGCCGTTTGAGGGGCTGCGCATCCTCGACATCGGCTGCGGTGGCGGGCTTTTGTGCGAACCGATGGCGCGCCTCGGTGCCACTGTCGTCGGTGCAGACGCAGCGGAGCGAAATATCCCTGTTGCGCGGCTTCATGCCGAACAATCCGGACTCGACATCGATTATCGGCACACAACGGCTGAAGCGATGGCAGCGGCGGGGGAGCAATTCGACGTCGTGCTCAACATGGAAGTCGTTGAGCATGTGGCAGACCCCCTTGGCTATCTGACCGCGTGTCAGCAACTCCTGAAACCCGGCAGGCTGCATCTTTGTTCCACCATCAACCGCAATCCAAAATCTTTTGCGATGGCGATTGTTGGGGCCGAGTGGATCATGCGGTGGCTGCCTAAGGGCACCCATCAATGGGACAAGTTCATCACACCTGATGAGCTCTACGAGTTGATGACCAATGCTGGAATGGAGCCAGTGGATCGCAAAGGCTATGTCTTCAACTTCGCGCGGTTCACGTGGTCGATTTCTGATCGGGATTTGTCCGTGAACTATGTCACTGCAGCGCTAAAGCCTTCCTAGTTTTCGTTCAGCTTGGTCCGAAGTTCGCGCAGCACAGGCAGCGTGGCTTTCACCTTCTCTTGGCCAACCGTGTCAACAAGCTCCGAAATAACCGGCGCAATCGCGGCCAAAGCCGCGTCCCGCGCGGCAATACCTGGCGGGCTAATCGACACCATCTTTTTGCGCGCATCATCCCAATCGGGTCGCACATGCACCCAACCGGCCCATTCGAGCTTGTTCAGCGTGTTTGTGATCGCCCCTCGGGTCAGATGAAACGTCTGTGCCAACTGGCCGGGTGATTTTTCTGTCCCCGCATGCGCGAGGTGGTTCAGAACCGAAAAATGCGACAGTTCCATCCCCTTTGGCAGCACACGTGCGAAACTCATCTTGGCAAGCTGATCCACCGTCAGCAGTTCGCTGAAAAGTGCAATTGCAAGATTCTTGTTCGTGTCGCTCATTCCGGCCCTTCAAATTCGCGCGCGCCAGAGAGGACTGGCAAACGCTCACGAGCTTTAGACACTTCAGAAAGATCAATTTCAACATAAGAGATACCGGGGGCCGTGCCCGCGTCACTCAAGACCTTACCCCACGGATCAACTGCCAAGCTATGCCCGTAGGTAGAGCGAACCTTATCTATAGAAGAGGGATGGGTGCCTGTTTGTGCGGCGGCCAACACAAAACACCCTGTTTCAATCGCCCTTGCGCGAAGGAGGGTTTCCCAATGCGCGGCACCTGTTGTGGGCGAAAACGCGGATGGGACCAAAAGGATGTCTCCGCCAGCCCGGGCGAGCCGGTGGTACAGCGCAGGAAAGCGGAGGTCATAGCAAATCGTCAGGCCAATCTTTGTGCCCTCCATATCTGCCAAGACTGCGCGACTCCCCGGGCGGGATCCGTCCGACTCGCGAAACCGCTCTCCCGCGCCGAGATCGACGTCGAACATGTGGATTTTGTCATAGCGTGCCGCGACACTGCCATCCGGCCCAATCAGAAAAGACCGATTTGCGAAGCGTCCATCAGGATCATCAGTTTTGAGCGCCAGCGACCCGATGGAGACCCAAACGCCCAGCGCCTTGGCTTGGTCACGGATCGCGGCAAGGGTGATGTCGTCCTCCTCCCGCGCCAGCACAGCTTCTTGCTGCGTGCGGCTGAGGGAGACGCAATTGCTCACTTCCGGTGTCAGGACAAGGTCCACACCACCTTTTGCCGCTTCTTCGATCATCGCGAATGTCTGAGGCAAGTTCGCCTTAGGATCATCGCCAGACGTCAGTTGCAGCAGCGCGACCTTCATGACGCGAGGAGGTCGTCCAATTTGCCGGAACGTTCAGCCGCCGCCAGTTCATCAAAGCCACCCACATGCGTGCCATCGATGAAGACCTGAGGCACCGTTGACCGACCATTGGCCCGTTGGATCATCTCTGGCCGTTCGCTGGGGTAATCCAATATGTCCACCTCAGCGAAGCTCACGCCTTTCGCCATCAGCAAACGCTTGGCCGCGTGGCAAAAACCACAAGTGCGTTTGGTGTAGATTTCAACGGTCGCCATTTTGAGTTCCTTTGCAGAGTTGAAGCCCTACCTAGGCATCTTTCGTCGCGTGTGCCAGAACCAAGATCGAAACCTGCTTTGCGCTCATCGCAAAACAGGCTTCTGTACAGGCAGACAGTGTCGCGCCCGAGGTCATGACATCATCCACAAGTGCAACGTTTTGACCTCCCAGAACACTTCGCGCTTTCGGGTTGGGCTGAATCGCCTCGTTGAGTTCGGCAAAGCGGTCATCAACACCGCTGACACCCAACTGCTGCGTGTACCTAATTCGTTGAAGCGCCGTGAGTGCCAGTCCAGACCCTGTTTGACGATGAATGGCCTTGGCCAATTCCGCCGCCTGATTGAACTTGCGTTTCAACATTCGAAAGCGGTGTAGCGGCACGGGAACCAAGACCGGATCGTCAGAAAGAACATCCCGACCCGCATGACACATCCACCCCGCCATTGCTGGCACAAGGTCGGTCCGGTCGCCATGCTTCAGCCCGAGCACCAATCACCGTCCGACATCGCGATAGGCAATCGCCGCACGCCCCCTGCCCCAAGGTCGGCCCAAGGCCAGACAATCATCGCAGTAAACGGTCTCCCCCATCACATTTCCTAAAAGCGGAACGCCACATAAGTCACAAGACGCACCATGAATGAAATGCGCGACCGGCCAACAGGCACCGAAAAGGCCATTATCCACCTCTATCGGGGCCACGCAATTAACGCATTGCGGCGAATAGACACCGCGAATGAGCCTTTGCATCAGTGCTGCCATTCATTACATCCCCTGCATGTCATCCGAACGCCCCACCCTCTTTGATCGCGCCGCCCTGCGGCGCAACCGTGCGCGGGCGAAGCGGTTGCCGGTCGATTTCTTGAGGCTTGAAGCCGTCGCTGACCTTGAGGAGAGACTGATTGAGGTTAACAGGACGTTTACAGATCTGGTGATCGTCACGCCGCGGCCCGATCTTTGGAAAGGTCGGTTGCAAGGCGCGAGATTCATTTTGGATGATGACCACCTCGATCTGACAGAAGACAGTTGCGACCTCATCATCCATGATCTGTGTCTACACTGGGCAAATGACCCCGTTGGCCAACTCATCCAATCCCGCCGCGCCTTGCGCCCTGATGGGTTGTTTTTGGGCACGATGTTTGGGGGCCTCACGCTGCAAGAGTTGCGGACAGCACTGACGGAAGCCGAAGCACGGTTGTCAGGCGGTCTGTCCCCCCGTGTCGCACCAATGGCCGAAGTGCGCGATCTGGGCGGTTTACTGCAACGCGCTGGCTTTGCCCTTCCCGTCGCAGACGCCCGACCGCTCAATGTATCCTATGCGTCGATGACGGATCTGATGTCAGAACTTCGGCAGATGGGTGAAACAAGCGCCCTATGCGGTCGCCGTCGTCAATTCTCCCCCAAAGCCCTATTCGCGATGGCCAGCGACATCTACGCAAAGAATTTCCCAGCCGATGACAATCGCATCCATGCGACTTTTGATATCATCACGCTTACTGGATGGGCGCCCTCCACCGATCAACCCAAAGCATTGAGGCCTGGTTCTGCGACAAATAGTCTGGCAGAGGCTTTGGGAACAAAAGAAACAAAGCTGAAACCGTTCTAAAGTTGATCTTTATCAAAACCCAATTAAATCGTCACAGAAAGTGCACCAAAGGGATGACGATGTTCGACGCCCAAAATGACGACCCGACAGAGGCGAAGTGCCCTGTTCACGCGGCTCCAGATCATCCGAAGATCAAGCCGGCGCGCGTTGGAATCCTGCTTGCGAACCTGGGAACGCCTGATGGGACCGACTATTGGTCGATGCGCCGATATCTGAATGAGTTTTTGTCAGACAAGCGTGTTGTCGATTACTCTGCATGGCTGTGGCAGCCGCTGTTGCAACTGATCATTCTGACCAAGCGCCCGTTTTCATCTGGTGCAGCGTATCGGTCCATTTGGAACACTGAAGCAGACGAAAGCCCACTACTTACGATCACCAAAGCGCAGACCGCCGCCATTAAAGCAGAGATGGAGCAGCGCTATGGCACCGACGTGCGCGTCGATTTCTGCATGCGTTACGGCAACCCATCGACGAAATCCAAAGTGCGGGAGATGGTCGAAGCAGGGTGCACCAAAATCCTCTTCTTCCCGCTTTATCCACACTATGCAGGGGCGACATCTGCAACAGCGAACGATCAGTTCTTCCGCGCGTTGATGGAAGAAAAATGGCAACCCATCGCCCGCGTAGTCGAGCCATACTTTGCAGAGCCCACCTATATCGACGCCTTGGCGCAATCAATTGAGAAAGCATATGCGGAGGCTGAGACACGGCCAGAAAAGCTGGTCTGCTCTTACCATGGCGTGCCGGAACGGTACCTGCGGGAGGGTGATCCGTATCACTGCCAATGCCAGAAAACCTCCCGCCTTTTGAAAGAGCGGTTAGGTTGGGATGACACTGACATCGTCACAACGTTCCAATCCCGTTTCGGGCCAGAAGAATGGCTCAAACCCTACACAGTGAACGAAGTGGCCCGACTGGCAGAAGAAGACGGTATCAAGAACATTGCGGTTTGCGCACCGGCATTCTCCGCCGATTGCATTGAAACGTTGGAAGAGATCAACGAAGAGATCAAGGAAAGCTTCGAGGAAGCTGGCGGTGAACACTTCACCTATATCCCATGCCTCAACGACGATGATGCACATATCTCAGCACTCTGCAGCATCATTGATCGCAATCTGCTTGGCTGGGTGAACCAATAAAAAACCAGCCTCGATGGGCCGGTTCTTCGTTCCAGTTTTGGACATTCAGATCAGAAGCACCTGCGTACCGACTTTCGTCATCTCATAAAGCTCGGCGATATGCTCGTTATAAAGACCGATACAGCCATTTGAGGACCGACGGCCAATCTTGCGCGTGTCATGGGTGCCGTGGATGCGGTAGTACGTCCATGTCAGGTGCAGTGCGTGCGTGCCAAGCGGATTGTCCGGGCCCGGACCGATGAAATCAGGCCATTCGGGGTTCCGCTCTTTCATCGATGGTGTTGGACGCCAAGATGGGCCCTCGACCTTGCGAATAATCTCTGTCCGGCCGAGACGTGTCAGATCCTCTGTCAACGGCACGGACGTTGGATAGAGCTTGTAGATCGACTGATCCTCCGACCAGTAGTGCAAAGCGCGACTTTGAATGTCGACCAGCACTGCACCGTTCTTGAGATCTTGGAAATATGGCTGCCAATCCAGCGACCGGAAGCTGGAGATGTTACGCACTACGCGACCGTCGACGTCCTGCTCAATCTCTGTACTGTTTTCGGACTGCGCTGTCGCAGCAGTTCCCATCACAGCGGCACTGCCGGCCACGAATGCGCGGCGGGACAACATCTGTGAAAACAGCTTTTTCATAGTCAAACCACCTCCAGTGGCGCATCACATGATGTCGCAGCAATACTGCCATGGTCCGCACGGATCAATTCAAAGATTCGTCAGATCGGCATCCTATTGCTGACGAGTATTTGATCTATCACCGACCTAGGGCTAAGTAAGCGAAAACCGTATAAGTACAGGATCGATGAACAGACGCTCATTCATTGTCAGCTTGTTGGCGGGATCAACTTTGGCGGCATGTACGTCCACGGCCGGTCGGATTGGGCCAAACGGGTTGCCGCTGCCACAAGTTTACCAGATCGAGGATGGCGATACAGCGGACATCCAGTTCCGCATGCTGGACAGCATCAACGCCCTACGACAAGCCGCAGGTGTGCCTGCAGTTGAGCTAGATGCGCGCCTAAATGCCGCCGCTGCGACCCACTCTCGCGACATGTCCGCACAGAACCGCCCATGGCTCTTTGGATCAGACGGATCATCGCCTTTAGACCGCGCCCGTCGCGTCGGTTTCGGCGGTCGGGTCTTGGGGGAAAATATCTCCGAAAGCTATGAAACAGAGCTTGAGACCCTGGCCGCTTGGATGAACCAATCGGACACGCGAGCTGTGATTTTAGACCCTAATGCACGGCGAATTGGCTTTTCTTGGTTTCAAGAAGAAGCTGGGAAACTGTGGTGGACCCTGACGGTTGGAACCGCCGATACAGGTGCCCTACGCCCCGCGTTGGCGCCTAGTGTCTTTCAGGGATAGATAAAGATCGGCGTTCCGTCCTTCACCATAGCGTAGATGTCTTCCATCTCTTCATCATTGACCGCGATGCACCCATAGGTCCAATCGTCTTGGCCCAAGAACGCGGATGTGGTGCCGTGGATGAAAATCTCCCCACCCGGGCTTCGGCCCTGAGAGCGCGCATAAGCAATATCCCGCGCATTTGGATAGGAAATGCCCAATGACAGGTGATACTGACTGTTTGGATTGCGGCGATCAATGCGATAGGCCCCTTCCGGTGTCCGCCCGTCCCCTTCGAAGGCTTTATGTCCTTCAGGTGCAAACCCAAGCTCAAATTCGTATTGCGCCAGAAGCTTGTCCTCATGCAGCAACTGCATAATGCGTTGCCCCTTAAAGAGCTGAACGCGCGTAACCGTCGGCCCTCTATATGTCTTAAACTTGCTCGTGCAGCCCGAAAGAAATGCTGCGATGAGTCCAAGTGCTCCCTGTCTGCGGGTGATCATGCCGCTACCCCGTCTGTTTTTTATTGAGTCTAACGGTCAGCTAACACCACAGCGACAGTTTTATCTTCACAATTTTGAAAAGCTGGCGACAAGCTCCACATGCGCTGACCAGCGGAATTGATCGACGGGCATCACCCAGTTCAACTTAAACCCACCGTCGATCAAGCCTTTTGCATCACGCGCAAACGTGACCGGGTTGCAGGAGACCATCGCGATTTTTGCAATACTCGACTTTATTAGAGTCTGTATCTGCTGCTCTGCCCCAGTCCTTGGCGGATCAATAACCGCGGCATCGAAGCGGTTAAGTTCATCCGGCTCAAGTGGTCGTCTGAACAGATCACGGACCCCTGTCGTCACGCGCTTGATCCCTTGAGTTTGCCGGAAACCATCGTCCAAAGCAGCGATCAACTCTCCCGATCCTTCCACCGCGTGAACCTCCGCGATTTGGGCCAAGGGAAAAGTGAACGTCCCACAACCCGAAAACAAATCAACAACGCTTGCAACGCCCGTGACTACTTCCGAGACTACGTCAACCAGCACGTCCTCCGCGTCTTTTGTCGCCTGAAGGAACGCACCAGGTGGTGGCGTCACCTGTGCCGAACCAAATGTCACGACGGGCTTGGCCAAGGTGACGACGACCTCATCATTCCATGCCAAACGCGCCAATTTGTGTTTCTGCGCCAAGTTCGCAAGCGTCACCTGAAGCTGTGCGTCGAGCGGTTTGTCAGTTTCGACCCAAACATCGGGACCAGCTTCACTGGCAATGACGGTAAACTGCGCCTCTGATTTCCGTGATGCGGCGAGAATAGTCAGATCTTCCAACGCGGGGATCACCGCTTTGAGGGGCTCGACCAGTACCGAACAATCCGGAACCTTCACAACCGTCGCAGATGCCATAGCGTGAAATCCGACAAGGGCGCCCTTTTTGGTGCGACGGCCCGAAAACTTCGCACGACGGCGGGAATTAGGGGGCGAAGTGTGTATCGGGCGAAACTCCGCCCCGATCCCGTGTGCGTCCAAGGCAGCTCGCACGATCCCCGTCTTCCATTCACGGACAAGGTCGTCGGACGCGTGCATGACACTGCAGCCACCGCAGGATTTGAAGTGCCGGCAGGGCGGTTTGACGCGATGGGCGACGGGCTCAATGATCCGCACCGCGCCATCATCACCCAGTTCAATCAGTTCACCCGGCAGGACGCGCGAGACAAATGTGCCGTCCTCAAGCCGCCCCATCCCGTGATGGGTCAGCGCCTTCACCCATTCTGTCATCTATTCCGCCGTGTCGTTGAACTTGATGAAGCCGCCAGACTGACGGTTCCAATACCGCGCGTATAGCCCATTTCGCGCGAGAAGGTCATCATGCGTTCCATCCTCAACGATCCGACCCTCATCAAGCACAACGATGCGGTCCATCCGCGCAAGTGTCGAAAGTCGGTGCGCAATCGCTATGACGGTTTTCCCGTCCATTACAGACACTAACGCTGCCTGAATCGATGCTTCAACTTCGGAATCAAGTGCGCTTGTCGCCTCATCAAGGATAAGGATTGGCGCGTCTTTGAGGATTGCGCGCGCAATCGCAATGCGCTGCCGCTGGCCACCGGACAGCTTCACGCCACGCTCCCCCAAGAAGGCGTCGTAGCCCTTATTACCCTTCTGATCGCGCAAATCCTGAATGAAATCGTGTGCCTCCGCACGTTTGGCGGCGTTCAGCAATTCCCCTTCGGATGCGTCAGGATCGCCGTAAAGGATGTTATCCCGCGCTGAGCGGTTAAACATCGCGGTTTCCTGCGTGACCATACCAATAGACCCTCGCAGGCTTTCCTGCGTCACGTCCGAAATATCGGTGCCATCCAGCTGGATCGAGCCGTTTTCAGCGTTATAAAGTCTCAAAAGAAGCGAAACGAGTGTCGACTTACCCGCACCAGACGCGCCCACAATCCCCAACCGCTCCCCCGGTTTCACTGTGAGGGTGATATCCGTGACCCCACCGGTTTCACCGCCATAGGCAAACGACACATCATCAAATTTGATCTCACCATCCGTGATATCCAGCGGTTTCGCGTTTGGCGCGTCGACCAACGTGTGAGCAGGGCTAAGGGTCTTTATGGCATCCTCAACCTCGCCCACTTCGGCGTACATGCTCATCAGCGTGAAGCTGACCCATCCCGTCATTTGCGACAATCTAAGACCCACCGCGCCACTGGTCGCAACCGCGCCGACGGTTGAATCACCCAGCGACCAAGAGTAGAGCGTCGCGCCGACCATCAGAACTGGTACGCCACCAGCGATGCCCGTCAGCAAAAATCGGAACTTGGCGGAGATCCATCCGAACGTGACCGATACATCCCAAAGATCGGCCATCGCCTTGATCGCCTCTTGGTCCTCGCGTTCTCGTCGCGCAAAAAGTTTGACAGTCGGGATATTCGTGACCGTGTCGACCACTTGCCCCGTCACCATCGCTCGCTTTCCAGCACGATCTTTGGATGCGGTCCGTATGCGCGGCATGAAATATCGGATCAGCGCGAGATAGGCCATGAACCAGATCGACAAGAAGATCGCCGTGCGGACATCAATCGAAATCATAAGGATGATAGAACCAACCAGCGACGCAATCGCGAAAAGGACGGTGTGTATCATCTCAATCACAAGGTTGGTCGACGCACGCGCGGCTTGGAGTTGTTTCTGCGCAATCCGACCCGCGAAGTCATCGTCAAAGAACGATACCGCTTGCCCCAATGTGTGGCGATGCAAACGGGAGAGCATGAGATTTGCCAGCGCAGGCCCAATCACAACCGATTGGGTAACGCTTGACAGTCCCAATACCACAGGTCGCAAGATCAGGAAAAAGACGCAAACAGCCAATATTAGTATCTGATTCTCCGCAAAGAACGCTTCCGGGCTTCCGCCCAGTGCGGCATCAATCACAAGCCCAAGGATCAAAGCAGTGGAGACATCGACGACCCCTGCAAGGATTGAAATGACACCCGACACCACCGTGGGGACATACCCACCTTTGAAGCCCCAAAGCAGGAACGCCATCAATGTGGATGGAGGTGGGCCATCAGCCTTCTGAAATGGGTCAATCCACCTTTCAATTTTCATTCGTTCAAAGGCCTAAACTATCCGTCCCGCCGACAACGCCCAACTTACGGTGGAGTGTCAACGCGCGTTATCGTGAAGTCGCTTCAGAGGAAGAGAAGCAGCGAAAATCCGACCAACGCCAGCGCCATCACACGATTGAACAGAGTCCATGCACACGGTCTGGTCAGTAAAACAGATAGGAGTGTTCCGGCCAAGGTCCAGAACGTGCAGACGCCGATATTGACCGTTGAGAATGTAAGACCGAGCGTGAGCGCTTGGATCATCGGCGGATGCGACGCGACAAAAGCGGATGCAGCGAGCGCAACGGCCCAGATTTTTGGGTTCACCCATTGGAACAAAACCGCTTCGACGAAAGTGAAGGGTTTCGCGTGCGGGTCTTGCGCTGGCGGGACAGCAATCCAGAGTCGATAGGCCAGATAAAGGATCCAGATCACGGAAACCATGGTCAAAACCCATTTCATCATCGGCAGAGCCTGCAACAAAGCGCCGATGCCGAACCCCGTGACGGCCGCGATGATGCCAACCCCAACTACAATACCCGCGATATGCGGCAATGTCCGCGCGAAGCCAAATCGTGCGCCAGATGTCGTGACCAAGATCACGTTTGGGCCAGGGGAAAACAGCCCCAGAAACACAAATCCAATCAACGACGCATTAAGCAAGGAGGTCTTCTTTAGTCAGCTGAAAATCAGATTCGATCCAGCGTTGTTCCAGTTCGACAAGTTTACGCCCCAAGGCGGGGCCCTCAGCACGATCCATGAGGTCTTTGGCTGAGACAGGAAATTGCGCCGTTATTCCAATTCGAGCCATTTCAGCCTGTTTAGAGTCTACTTCCGCACCTATGGACGACGCTTGAAGCACCAATGCAGGAATAGCCTCATCTTTAAGGCGATAACCCGTTTCGGCAGCCGTTGGATGGCTTGCCTTGAGGTTTTGCAGCGCCCGCACCTGTTTTTTGGACAACCTTAGATCATTCTCGGGCGACCCACCCAGCGCAACCAGGCGGAGCATGGGGTCAGGCCGCAATCTTGCAATCGTTTCGTTATGAATTAGCACGTGCAACACATCTGCCGTCGCGCCGGGCAAGCACTGCGCCAGCGCGCCAATCGCAGCCATCGACGCGACGCTCATCGACGGATTGGGTGCTGCAAGAAGTTTCAGAAATTCAGAAGTCACCCGTTCTTTCGACAGCGTCGGGATCTGATCGACAAATTCTGCACAAGCGGCCAGCCCTTCGGCTTCGATCCCAGCTTGCGGATCGCCATACCAAGCAAAGAACCGAAAGAAGCGCAGAATGCGAAGGTAGTCTTCTTTAATCCGCGCACGTGGATCGCCGATGAAACGGATCGTCCGATTGGCAAGCTCCGGCAACCCGCCAATCGGATCAATGACGTTGCCCTCGCGATCCGCGTAGATTGCATTAATGGTAAAATCACGTCGCCTCGCATCCTCAAGAACAGAGTCTGAATATGCGACTTTGGCACGTCTTCCATCTGTTTCAACATCAGTGCGGTAGGTTGTGACTTCGAACGGCACGCCATCTTCAATCAAGGTAATCGTCCCGTGATCAATCCCCGTTGGAACAGCCCTGATCCCAGCCCGTTCAGCGATCTTAAGGACTTCATCTGGCAATGCATTCGTTGCAAGGTCAAAGTCGATAACTGGTTCGCCCAAAAGCGCGTTGCGGACGCAGCCCCCAACGAAGAAGAGCTCATACCCCTCAAACGCATCGAAGATCTTCTTGGCGACGTCAGAGCGCACCCAATCTGTGTCGATGACCGTCATGCCGCGACCCGATCGGCAAGACCGCGCAGAATACGCGCGGTCGCACCCCAAATGTAATAGGGGCCAAATGGGACCACGTAGTAGCGGCGCGTATGCCCTTGCCACCGCCGTCCTTCAATCCGAAACCGCGAGGAATTGGTGGCGAGGTCTAGTGGCACTTCAAAGACTTCTGACACTTCGCCAACCTCGACCATTGTTTCAAAATCAGTGTCTAAACAGGCCAAAATGGGCGTGACTTCGTAGCCCGTGACCGTTTCGTGGGATGGCAAAGCACCCAATATTTCGACGTTTTGACGTGGCAAGCCAATCTCTTCTTCAGCCTCACGTAACGCCGTAGCATTGAGGTCCGGATCATCAGCATCCATCTTCCCACCCGGAAACGCTATCTGCCCAGGATGATGCTTCAGCTCGTTAGAGCGTTTGGTCAGGATCAACGATTGTGTTTCGAGTCTGACACAAACCAACACGGCTGACGGCTTCAAAACGCGGTTTTGAGGCAAGACCAGTCCGGGGTTCAGATCAAAATCAGAAGAGGCGCTGCCATCCTGTGACAGCGCCGCCACAAGTTTTGATCTCAGATCAGTCATTCGGTTCCGTGATTTCCGCTTCGAACCCAAGCGTTTTGGGATCGAAGACGTAGTGTGCACCACAAAACTGACAGTCGGCCGTGACCGTACCAGCATCCGTCGTCATCTTTTCGATATCCTTGGCCGAATAGATCGACAGACTTTGACGCACGCGGTCGCCCGAGCAGGTACAGCCAAAACGAAGTGGCTGCGTATCGAAAACGCGCGGTGCTTCCTCATGAAACAACCGCACTAGCAATTCATCTGGCGTGACGCTTGGGCCTATCAGCTCAATCTCTTCAACTGTGTCGAGCAATGCATTGGCGCGATTCCAGTTTTCACCTTCGTCATCCTCCAACAGCGACGCAGCCATCAAAAGACCGTCCTCGTCAGCCTCCGCCCCCTGACGGAGCAGGGACGCCTTTGGCATGTGCTGCAGCATCACGCCACCGGCACGCCATTCGGACTCTTCACCCGGCTGCTGGCTGCGCCCATAGGTCAGATTGAACCGTGTTGGAATCTGCTCCGATTGCGCAAAATAAGTTTCTGCACAGGCGGAAAGTGACCCTCCAGCGATCGGTGTGATCCCTTGATACGGCGTCATGCCTTCGCCCTGATCGATCAAAATCGCAAAGTAGCCTTGACCGATTTGAGAGAAGGGATCAGCCATCTCATCCAGTGCGTCTGCGTCGTAACTCGCATAAGCACGAATACGGGCAGGCTCACCTTCGTCAGTAGGACCATAGTAATCCGTGGCGATCAATCGGGCTGGGCCGCTTGCCCGCACTTGCAGCGAAAGCTTCCAGCGCAGTTTCACGGTTTGACCAATCAAGGCCGTCAGCAAAGCCATTTCTGCAACCAAAGCTTCGATCAAAGGGGGGTAGTCATGCTGCGCCAAGACAGACTCCAACACCCCATCCAAACGGGCAACGCGCCCGCGGATGTCCGACTTGTCGAGTTGGAACGGCAGTACGGTGTCGTCCCAGGCAATTTTTGCGCCTGTGGTCATGTGCTTTCCTAACGTGTACGGAGTTGCAATACCGCGCCTATATAGGCGGAACAACCCGTGGTCCAAGGGGGCAAGACATGATTAGACGTTTTGGCAACCCCCCAAAGGCGGGCCAGCGCTATATCCAACGGCCAGGCGCCTATGCGATTTTGCCACGGCGCGGGCAAATCCTTTTGACTTGGCAAGGTGATCCGCACAATGAAGTGCAGCTTCCGGGTGGTGGCATAGATGCGGGTGAATCAGCGCTGACAGCATTGCATCGCGAAGTCTTTGAAGAAACCGGCTGGCACATCGCGAAGCCACGACGGCTTGGCACGTTCAAACGGTTCACCTTAATGCCGGAATATGACCTCTGGGCAGAGAAGGTTTGCCACATCTTCGTTGCAACGCCGACGATCAAGATCAGCGCTCCGATTGAGCCTGACCACATCGCGATTTGGATGCATCCGGACACCGCCTTGCGCACCTTGTTCAATGATGGCGATGCCTCCTTCCTCGCTGGCTTGCTCTGATCCCTAATTCACGGTATCGCGCAGCCAAGTTGGAATCATTGAATAAAGGCCCCAGTTATGTCGGCACCCAAGAAAGTCGTTCTTGCGTATTCAGGCGGTTTGGATACGTCGATCATCCTGAAGTGGTTGCAGACAGAGTACGGGTGCGAGGTCGTGACCTTCACTGCTGATTTAGGTCAAGGGGAGGAGCTGGAGCCTGCCCAAGCAAAGGCTGAAATGATGGGCGCGTCGTCGATCTATATCGAAGATTTGCGTGAAGAGTTTATACGAGACTTCGTCTTCCCAATGTTCCGCGCAAACGCCCTTTACGAGGGTCTGTATTTGCTCGGCACCTCCATCGCGCGGCCCCTGATTTCCAAGCGCTTGGTCCAGATTGCAGAGGCAGAAGGCGCGGATGCAGTCGCACATGGCGCGACCGGCAAAGGCAATGACCAAGTTCGGTTTGAATTAGCAGCCTATGCCCTGAACCCAGACATCAAGGTCATCGCGCCGTGGCGGGATTGGGATCTGACCAGCCGGACCAAGCTTCTTGAGTTCGCAGAGCTGAACCAGATCCCCGTCGCAAAAGACAAGCTCGGTGAGGCACCGTTCAGCGTGGACGCAAACCTGCTCCACACATCGTCCGAAGGCAAAGTTCTCGAAGATCCGGCAGAGATGGCACCAGAATACGTCTATCAGCGCACCGTGAATCCAGAGGATGCGCCGAACGAGCCAGAGTTCATCGAGATCACGTTTGAGAAAGGCGATGCAGTCGCCATCAATGGTGAGGCCATCTCACCCGCGACAATCCTCACCAAACTAAATGAGCTTGGCGGCAAGCATGGCGTTGGTCGTCTTGACCTTGTTGAAAACCGCTTTGTCGGGATGAAGTCGCGCGGCATCTACGAAACACCAGGTGGTACAGTTTTGCTTGAGGCACATCGTGGCATCGAACAGATCACACTCGACAGCGGGGCAGGGCATCTGAAAGACAGCATCATGCCGCGCTATGCGGAGCTGATCTACAACGGCTTCTGGTACAGCCCAGAGCGTGAGATGCTGCAAGCCTTGATCGACAAGAGCCAAGAGCATGTCTCCGGCACGGTGAAGGTGAAGCTCTACAAAGGGTCAGCCACCACCGTTGCACGCTGGTCTGATCACTCCCTCTATTCAGAGGCGCATGTGACCTTTGAAGATGACGCGGGTGCTTATGATCAGACTGATGCAAAAGGCTTCATCCAGTTGAACGCACTTCGGTTGAAGCTGCTGGCGGCGCGCAATCGTCGCCTGAAATAGGCCCTAAACCAGTAGTTTCGCGCTTTCCATCATGCGGTAGCTTGGCAGGGCGGCTTCAACAATTTGAGCCGCTTTGCCCGCCACCTCTGGCAACGGTCCTTCGCGACCTGCAAAGCCCGTGCTCTTATGCACGGCGTCGTACCAATGCTGCGCCCAGACGCCGTCAAAGCTCTTTGGACCCGCCGGCCAGGCCAGCATCGCCGGATCAAACTCAAGGCCTATGGCCCCGCACAGCGCCATCATCATCCGCTCAGGATCAGCGCGCACATCAGCGCTGTCGATCACAATCCCGCCCAGCGCTTCATACACCGCGATTTGCTGTTGGAAGCCAACATCCTCCAACGAGACCTCATCGCGCTTTTTCGTGTAACTCGCCACGACACGCGCCGGATGCCGAATAAGGTGGATGTTCACGCAGTCCATCGCCCAATCGAACGGGAAATCAGGCATCATCTGATGCGGCATGTGTTTCATGTAGAAGTGCGGCTTGTTGTTTGGGATGTCGCCAACGCAGTGGTGAGCGACCGTATCTGGATCAGTATTATGTGTGCCCAAAATCTCCGCCTTCATCGGGTGGTCGATGTCGGAAGCCGCGAGGTAGGGCGCATAGAAAGGTTCGTCCCAAGCGGCAAAATCCGCACGATTGCCAAAACTATACATCATCGCCGTTGAAAGATTTCGCGGGCCAGACCACATCGCAATTCGCATGAGTATCCTCCTGACCCTACGGGACGCTAAATGTTGCTAGATGTAAACTCACGCGTGGGTGAACTGCTATTTCAAACGGCTTCGGCGCAACTGACCACAAGAAGGAGGCCCTCTCATGCCGGTAAACATCGAAAAGACCAAATCCGTCATGCTTGCAGTGGGTGTCGGTGTCGCAGCTTTGCTTACCACCGAACGCGCCGACGCGCGCGACATCCAAACCAACGTTCTGGCGGGTAGATGCTGGTGCATCGAAGCGGATTTCGAGAAGTTGGATGGGGTTCAAGAAGTCGTCTTCGGCTACTCCGGCAGCACAACGGCCAACCCGACGTACAAAGAGGTCACCGCCAGAGGATCAGGCCACTATGAGGTGGTTGAGATCACATATGACGCTGATGTCGTGTCATACGATCAACTGCTTCATGCGTTCTTCCGGTCTGTCGATGCAACGGATGCTGGCGGGCAATTCTGTGATCGTGGCGAAAGCTACCGAACGGCTATTTTTGTCGACAACGCGAAAGAGCGAGCAGCAGCTGAAGTAGCGAAAAGCGCCGCACAGAGTGCATTGGGTCAGCGGATGTCACGCCAATTTTGGAAAGCGTGCCGTTCTATGAGGCGGACAGTTATCACTAAGATTACTACAAAGGCACAAACATCGTCCTCACCCGCTGTGGACCGAAGTCACAAGAAAATGCCTACAAATTCTATCGCGAAGTCTGTGGTCGGGACGCGCGCGTGAGGGAGCTTTAGGGCTCTGAAGCGCTGTTCGCGAACTAAGAGCGGAAGTTCTGAACCGCTAAAAGGTCAGGAATAACATCGGCGGTGCCATGACGCATCACCATCAGCGCCCCTGCCTTTGTCGCCATCTGGATCGCCTGGGCCAAGGGCATCCCGCGATCAAGGCCGGCCAGAGTGTAGCCTGTGAACGTGTCACCGGCGCCTGTCGTATCGACGGGCGTCACAGGGATCGCATCAAAAGACTGCACTTCCCATCCCAATGACTGCTCAAACACATCAGCGCCCTTTGAGCCTTTAGTGACAATTACAATGTCTATACCTAACTCTCTTGGCGATTTCCCCATGGAGCTTTGCAGCTGCGCCATCTCCACTTCGTTCAGGATCAGAAAGTGAAGGTACGGTAGAACAGCCTCAATCGCACCTGCATCAAAAGGTGCCGCAGCGTAGGCCACACGAAGCCCCATCATATGGGCCAGCTTTGCGCCTTCGACCTGCAAATTGGTTTCGTTTTGGGTCACGAACCAATCGGTTGTCTGCGCCTCTGACAAAGCGGTCTGAACGCTGACCAAAGGGATCACGGCGTTAGCACCAGGGTACAGAATGATCGAGTTTTCGCCGTCAGCATCGACAGCAATGATGGCTTGCGCTGTATCCTCCTCAACTACACTGATATGGCGGGTATCAACGCCATATTCCAGTAGCCGATCAACCGCCCAGCGCCCGTCATGTCCTACTGCGCCGATATGACAGACGCGCGATCCGGCACGCGCGGCGGAAACTGACATGTTGGTGCCTTTGCCACCCAAAAACACGTCGCAATTTGTGGCGGCGAGAGTCTCCCCCGGTGCGGGAATGTGAGGCACGGAATAGACGAAATCGGCATTGATAGACCCTAGATTCCAGATCGCCATCGCTTACCCCACGCGACACGCGGCCAAGACAGCCATGTTCAAAATGTCGTTCACGGTAGAGACGGTCGAACAAATCTGAACCGGTCGATCAATACCGGACAGGATCGGACCAATCACCGTCGCACCCGCCATTTCCTGCATCAACTTGACGGAGATGGAAGCGGAGTGTCGGGCAGGGACCACAAGGACGTTAGCCGGACCTGACAATCGAGAGAACGGATATTGCTCCATCGCTGCAGCGTTCAAGGCGACATCGACTGTCATCTCCCCTTCGTATTCGAAATCGACATTGCGACTGTCCAGTATTTCCGGCGCGCGTCCCATTTTTTCCGCGCGTTCAGACACTGGATACCCGAAGGTAGAAAAGGACAGGAACGCAACGCGCGGCTCCATCCCCAAATTGCGGGCAACGTTCGCGCCCCGCTCCGCAATATCAGCAAGGTCAGTCTCATCCGGCCATTCGTGAACCAACGTATCAGAAATCAGAACAATCCGGCCATTGTGCAAAACGGCGGAGACACCGACTGCCCCATCCTTGGCCGTCGCATCAAAGACATAGTTGATGAGCTCAAGAACATGCGCTGACTTTCGCGTGGCACCCGTCACCATGCCGTCGCCATGCCCGTGCGCAAGCATTAGAGCCGCAAAAACGTGCCTGTCGCGAGCTGCAAGCCGGTGAACATCGGCACGATCAAAGCCTTTCCGCTGCAAACGCTCATAGAGGAATGATTTGTATTCGGCGAGGTGATCGGTCTTCGCTGCGTTGATAACCTCAATCTCTTCAACCGCATCGGCAAGGCCAAGGTCCGTCAGCTTTGTCGCTACGTCTTTGTCGCGGCCGACAACAAGGGCTTTGCCAAGGCCAGAACGTTGGTAGAGCACCGCCGCCCGCAGGACGCGCGGATCGTCACCTTCCGCAAAAATCACGCGGGCCTGAGCGGCTTTTGCTCGGGTGTTCAGATTGCGCAGGATGGACGCCGTTGGGTCCATGCGGGATTTCAATGAAAGCTCGTAGCTTTCCATATCCACGATGGGGCGCCGTGCGACGCCAGTATCCATGCCTGCCTTTGCGACAGAAGGTGGAATACGGTGGATCAGGCGTGGGTCAAAAGGCGTAGGGATGATGTAGTCCCGACCGAAAGTCAGCTTGGTTCCGTAGGCCATCGCAACTTCGTCAGGTACATCCTCCCGCGCCAATTCAGCAAGGGCGCGCGCGCAAGCGATCTTCATCTCGTCATTGATGGCGCGTGCATTGATGTCGAGGGCACCGCGGAAGAGGTACGGAAAGCCAAGCACATTATTCACTTGGTTGGGGTAATCAGAGCGGCCCGTGGCCACGATCGCATCCTCACGCACGGCATGTGCATCCTCCGGCGTAATCTCAGGATCAGGGTTCGCCATCGCGAAGATAACGGGATTTAGCGCCATGTTAGATACCATTTCTTGCGTGACCGCGCCCTTCGCTGACACGCCTAAGAACACGTCCGCGCCCATCATCGCATCGTCAAGGTACCGCGCATCGGTATGGGCAGCGTGCGCCGATTTCCACTGGTTCATCCCCTCCGTCCGGCCTTGGTAGATGACGCCTTTGGTGTCGCACATGATGCAGTTGTCGTGCTTGGCGCCCATCGACTTGAGCAGTTCAAGACATGCGATCCCCGCAGCACCCGCACCGTTGAGGACGATCTTCACATCCTCGATCTTCTTGCCGGAGATTTTCAGCGCATTGATCAAGCCCGCTGCACAGATCACCGCCGTGCCGTGCTGGTCATCGTGGAAGACGGGAATATCCATTTCTTCCTTCAAGCGCTGCTCAATCATGAAACACTCGGGCGCCTTAATGTCCTCGAGATTGATACCGCCAAACGTCGGACCCATTAACTTCACCGCGTTGCAAAACGCATCAACGTCTTCGGTGTCCAGTTCCACATCGATGGAGTTCACATCAGCAAACCGTTTGAACAGAACAGACTTCCCTTCCATCACGGGCTTAGAGGCCAACGCGCCCAAGTTGCCCAGCCCGAGGACAGCCGTCCCGTTGGAAATCACCGCAACAAGATTGCCTTTATTGGTGTAATCATAGGCCGTCGACGGCTTCTCGTTAATCTCTTTACAGGGGACCGCGACACCGGGGGAGTAGGCCAGCGACAAATCACGCTGCGTGGTCATTGGAACGGTGGCGCGCACCTCCCACTTACCGGGTGTTGGGTTCAGGTGAAACGTGAGCGCGTCTTCGCGCGTCATCTTATTCTTTGTCATCTACTGCCTCCGAGCCAGTTGCCATTTTGAAGGGTTTCCGAAAAGGGCGCAACAGACCGAATTTCGACTTTCGTCGCTAACATTGCGTCGGTACTGTCTCGTTCAGTGATCCGGGGGGATAAATGGCGGCAAAATCTGGCACGACGCCGATGATGGCACAGTATCTTGAGCTAAAGGCCGGATACCCTGATGCCCTACTGTTTTACCGGATGGGCGATTTCTATGAGATGTTCTTTGACGACGCGGTGACTGCTGCTGCTGCACTAGACATCGCGCTCACCAAACGCGGCAAGCACGACGACAAAGACATCCCGATGTGCGGCGTCCCCGTTCACGCCGCTGAGGGGTATTTGTTGACCTTGATCCGCAAGGGCTTCCGCGTCGCAGTTTGTGAACAGATGGAAGACCCAGCGGAGGCGAAGAAGCGCGGTTATAAGGCTGTGGTCAAGCGCGACGTTGTGCGGCTCGTCACACCTGGAACATTGACTGAAGACACATTGCTTGATGCGCGGCGGCACAACTACCTCGCCGCCTATGCGGAGATTAGAGACAGCGGTGCCTTAGCTTGGATCGATATCTCAACCGGTGCGTTCCATGTGATGCTCTGTCCCCGCGTCAGCTTGGGGCCGGAGTTATCGCGTCTGCGCGCAAGCGAATTGATCGTGCCAGATGGGTCTGAGGCGGATTTGTCAGAGATTGCCGAGGAAACCGGCGTAAGCCTGAGTGGTCTGGGAAAGTCTGCTTTTGACAGTGCAGCGGGGGAACTGCGGCTAAAAGCCGTCTTCAACGTGAAATCGCTTGACGCCTTTGGTCAGTTTGAGCGGGTAGAAGTCGCGGCGCTATCCGCAGTCGTTGAATACGTCGACATCACGCAGAAGGGCAAAATTCCTTTGCTGCGCCCGCCACAAAAAGAGCTGCAAAACGCAAGTATGCAAATCGATGCGACAACGCGGCGATCTTTGGAGCTGACACACAGCATGCAGGGCGGGCGGCAAGGCTCACTTTTGTCAGCGGTCGATCAAACGGTCACCGCTGCAGGGGCGCGCCTGCTGGAGCGTCGGATTTCGAGCCCTTCACGCAATTTAGACACTATTGTTGGCCGTTTGGATGCCGTTTCTCATTTCCACAACGACAGTCGTGCGCTTGAAACGCTGCGGGATTTGCTTAAGGCAGTGCCAGACGTCGATCGTGCGCTCTCACGCCTCGCTCTAGAACGTGGCGGTCCCCGCGACTTGGCTGCCATCCGGAATGCAATTCGTCAGGCGGAGAGTTTGCTTTGGCAAATATCGGTCGAGACACTTCCTGATCTCCTGACAGATGCAGCAGAGTCCCTTGTTGGCCATGACGACATTTTGGATTTGCTGGATCAAGCCCTAATCGCCCAACCACCGCTCTTGGCACGGGACGGCGGCTTCGTTGCAGAAGGGTATGACGCAGAACTTGATGAGATGCGCCAACTCCGCGACGAAGGGCGCAGTATCATCGCCAAGATGCAAGCCGACTATGTGAAGCTGGCGGGCGTTTCAAGCCTCAAGATCAAACACAACAACGTTCTTGGCTACTTCATTGAGACAACCGCAACCCACGCTGAAAAGATGATGTCAGAGCCGCTGAACGAGACCTTCATCCATAGACAGACAACCGCAAACCAAATCCGGTTCACAACCGTCGAACTGAGTGAGATTGAGACACGTATTCTGAACGCGGGAGGTCGGACGCTTGAGATTGAAAAGCGCATTTTCGAAAGCCTGCGTGCAGCGGTCATTGATGCTGCAGCTGACCTCAACTTACTTTCCGCTGGACTAGCTGAGTTCGACCTCGCCACCTCATTGGCCACGCTCGCCAGTAGCGAACGATGGGTCCGGCCAGAGCTCAATTCCACCCGCCAATTCGACATTTCTGGTGGGCGGCATCCCGTGGTGGAGAATGCGCTAAAATCGACAGGCGTACCCTTCGTGGCCAATGATTGCCATTTAACAGAGTCTTCTATTTGGCTTCTGACCGGCCCGAACATGGCAGGTAAATCAACGTTCCTTCGCCAAAACGCCCTGATCGCCATCCTAGCACAAACTGGATCCTTTGTGCCTGCAGAGGTTGCCAAGATCGGGATCGTCAGCCAAATCTTCAGCCGTGTCGGAGCGTCAGACGATCTAGCGCGGGGGCGATCCACCTTCATGGTCGAAATGGTCGAAACCGCCGCCATCCTGAACCAAGCTGACGACCGCGCGTTGGTCATTCTTGATGAAATTGGGCGCGGAACAGCAACCTACGACGGCCTTTCCATCGCCTGGGCGACGTTGGAGCATCTGCACGACATCAACAAATGTCGTGCCCTGTTCGCAACGCACTATCACGAAATGTCCGCGCTATCGGCCAAGCTCGACAGCGTCGACAATGCAACCGTGGCCGTCAAAGAGTGGGAAGGCGATGTGATTTTCCTCCATGAAGTCCATAAAGGCACGGCGGATCGGAGCTATGGCGTGCAGGTTGCACGACTGGCCGGACTGCCGCCCGTGGTAATCGAGCGCGCGAAAGTAGTTTTGGACGCGCTGGAGAAAGGGGAGCGGGAAGGGGCCCAAAACCCGAAAGCGATAATCGATGATCTGCCGCTTTTCGCCTCACCTCCGACTGGGCCGGAGCCAGAGATCAAAGCATCAGAGGTGGAAGACAGGTTGCGCGGCATCCTTCCCGACGAATTGTCGCCGAAAGATGCGCTTAACCTAATCTACGAATTGCGCGACTTGCTCGACTAGCTTGCCGGCATAGATGACACGCCGACCTGTGCAGGGCGCAGCAAGCGGTCATGCAGCATGAAACCCTCGGCCATGACCTCCAAGATGTCGCCAGACTTTGTTCCTGGAACAGGCGCCTCGAACATAGCTTGGTGAATTTGTGGATCAAATTTGTCGCCCACTTCTGGCACGATGGGTTCAATACCGTGCTTTTTGAAAACACTGATCAACTCCCGCATGGTCAGTTCAACACCTTCCAAAAGCGCGGCGTTTGCATCGCCTTCAACTTCGTCCTTCGACTTCAGAGCACGGCGCATGTTGTCGTAGACCGGCAGCAAATCACGTGCGAGCTTTGAGCCGCCATAATTCTCCGCCTCCTTACGATCACGGTCCGCGCGCTTGCGCATGTTTTCCGCATCGGCCAATGCGCGCATGAACTTGTCTTTGAACTCATCCCGCTCCGCCTCAATATCGGCGATCGACGCAAGAGTTTCCTCACCAGCCGCTTCCATCTCATCCGCTTCAGCGGCGAGTTCATCAAGGCTCATTGGTTCGGCATCATGGTCGTTCATGGTCAGTCCTTTAAGAACGGTCGGCGATAATCTTGCCGATGCGTTGCGCGGTATAGTTCACAATGGGGACGATACGTCCGTAGTTCAATCGGGTTGGTCCAATGACGCCAACAGCGCCAATAATCTTCCGGTCGGCGTTCATATAAGGGGAAACGACGAGAGAGGAACCCGAAAGTGAAAAAAGTTCGTTTTCTGACCCAATAAAAATTCGAACGCCTTCACCTTCCTCGGTCAGATCGAGGAATTTCGCGATGTCGCGTTTGCGCTCGAGGTCATCAAACAGCGTTCGGATGCGGTCCAGATCAGCTTTCGATTCGGGCCCAGAAAGCAGGTTGCCGCGACCACGCACAATAAGCCGTTCATCCGCTTCGCCTTCATTTTCCCAAAGGGCGAGACCGCTTTCGACAAGTTGCGCAGCGAGGCCGTCAATCTCCTGTCGGCGGGCTTGGATTTCACGGCTGATGAGGGCGCCAAGCGTGGACAGCGTTTGACCCTCTGCAATGGCATTGATGAAATTCGCCGCTTCGCGCATCGATGATGGGGTCTGACCTGTAGGTGGGGTGAAGACACGGTTTTCAACCAAGCCATCAGCAAAGACCAAGACGACAAGTGCGCGATCTGGGGCGAGAGAAACGAACTCAATATGCTTTATCGGCGCCTCATGTTTGGGCGTCAGGACAAGGCTGGCCCCACGTGTGACGCCGGACAAAGCAGACCCCACGCGATCCAGAAGCATGGGGACATCGCTATCGTCAGAAGACAGCGTCGTATCAATCTTCTTGCGGTCTTCACCGTTGAGCTGATCGACTTCAAGTAAGCCATCGACGAACATCCTGAGACCCAGTTCCGTGGGAATGCGCCCCGCACTGACGTGTGGGCTGTTGAGCAAACCGAAAAACTCAAGATCCTGCATCACATTGCGGATCGTCGCGGCGCTGACCTTTTCGGAGAAATCACGGGTCAACGTGCGGGAGCCAACCGGATCACCGGTTTCAATATACCCTTCGACAACACGTCGGAAAACCTCCCGCGAGCGGGTGTTCATATCTTCAAATCTTGGAGCGTCGTTAGGCATATGACTCAAATGGGCAATCCAGAGGAGCAATTAAAGCCACAACACCCAGAAGGTCAATTGGGGTTGGATTCCAGACCGAGGGCGCGTATCCAAACGGTCAACTTTTGGAGGACCGATTTATGCGCCCATCTGGCCGTCAAACCAACGAAATGCGAGACGTCACAATTGAGGTGAACGCGACGCGCCATGCGGAGGGATCCTGCATCATCAAATGCGGTGACACTCATGTCCTCTGCACCGCCAGTGTTGAAGATCGCGTGCCCCCATTCATCAAAGGTTCCGGCTTGGGTTGGGTGACGGCGGAATACGGAATGCTGCCCCGTGCAACACACACACGAATGCGGCGCGAGGCGAAGAACGGCCAATCCGGTCGAACCCAAGAAATCCAACGCCTGATCGGTCGGAGCTTGCGGGCCGGTGTGGACCGCGTGGCCTTGGGCGAGTGTCAGATCACCGTCGATTGCGATGTTATCCAAGCAGACGGTGGCACGCGCTGTGCATCCATCACGGGTGGTTGGGTTGCGCTGAAAATAGCCGTGAACCAATTGATGAAGGCTGGCGATGTCATCAGCGATCCACTGGTTGATCCTGTGGCTGCCATTTCCTGTGGGATCTATGCAGGGCAGGAAGTGCTCGACCTCGATTATCCAGAAGACAGCGATGCGGGCGTCGATGGCAACTTCATCATGAGCGGTGGTAAGCTTGTCGAAGTGCAAATGTCCGCAGAAGGCTCCACCTTTAACCGCGATCAAATGAACATTCTCCTCGATCTGGCAGAAAAGGGCATTGGGGAGCTGAATGCAATCCAGATGGCTGCTGTCTCCTGATGCGCAAGTTCACCGGATCAGAGCTGCTGATCGCAACGCATAACACGGGCAAGCTTGAGGAGATTGCTGATCTGCTGCGGCCCTATGGCGTTACCGTGAAGTCCAACGCAGACTTTGGCCTGCCGGAGCCAGACGAAACAGAAACGTCGTTTGTTGGAAACGCGCGGATCAAAGCCCACGCAGCAATGAAGGCGACAGGGCTGCCAGCTTTGGCAGATGACAGCGGGATCGAGGTCGATGCGCTTGATGGCGCGCCAGGCGTCTATACCGCTGATTGGGCGGAAGGGCCAAACGGCCGCGACTTTGAAAAAGCGATGACCCGGACATGGAATGCGCTGGAAGAGAAGGGCGCAGCCCTTCCTAGAACTGCACGGTTCCGCTGCGCGCTCGTCCTTGCGTGGGCGGATGGTCATGATGAGGTTTTTGACGGCAAGATCGAAGGGCAGGTGGTCTGGCCAATGCGCGGGGATCAGGGCCACGGGTACGATCCGATTTTCATGCCGGACGGATTTGATATTACTTTGGGTGAAATGGACCGGTGGGAAAAGAACAAGCTCAGCCACCGCGGAGATGCCTTCACCAAACTGACTGCGGCTTGCTTTGATTGAGGATTGGCAACACGGAGGGTTTGGGCTCTATGTCCATTGGCCGTTTTGTGAATCCCTTTGCCCCTACTGCGACTTTAATAGCTACGTGTCGAACAGCATCGATCACGCCGCTTGGGCATCTGCGCTTGTTTCCGAAATTGAGCGCAATGCACGGGATACACAGGGCCGCGCTTTACGGTCTGTCTATTTTGGTGGTGGCACGCCAAGCCTGATGGCGCCCTCGACAGTTGAGGCTATGTTAAAGTCAGCCTCCGATGTCTGGCCATTTGCAAATGACATTGAAATCACGCTGGAAGCCAATCCATCGTCTGTCGAAGCCGACAAATTCCGCGCGTTCCGCGATGCAGGGATCAATCGAGTGTCATTGGGGGTTCAGGCGCTGAATGACCCGGATTTGAAGGCTCTCGGACGACGGCATTCAGTGAGCGAAGCACGCGCAGCGCTTGAGACAGCGCAATCTCTTTTCGACCGGGTGAGTTTCGATCTGATCTATGCGCGCCAAAACCAGAGTTTGGATGATTGGGAGAAGGAGCTGACGGAAGCACTCTCGTTCGGCACCGATCATCTGTCGCTCTATCAGCTTACGATCGAGCAGGGGACCGCTTTTGGGGACCGCTTTGCAAAAGGCGCGCTGCGGGGTCTGCCGTCCGAAGACCTGAGTGCGGATATGTTCTTTCTCACGCAAGACCTGACAGCCGGACAGGGGCGTCCCGCCTATGAGACGTCCAATCATGCAGCGCCCGGACAGGAGAGCCAGCACAATCAAATCTACTGGCGAAACGGGGATTTCGTTGGCGTCGGACCTGGGGCGCATGGGCGGGTGACGATCAACGAAACGCGCTATGCGACAGAAACTCATCTGCACCCAGATGAATGGCTGGACGCAGTGAATAAGTTCGAAAATGGGGAAAGCGATCGCGCGCCTTTAAGTTTTGAGGACAAAGAAACCGAAATGCTCTTGATGTGTTTACGGCTTTATGATGGGGTTCTGATATCTCGTTTTCAGAACCCTGAAATATTATATAAAATCAAAGATTTAGTAGAAATCAATCTCATCGAGCTGCATGAGGATAAGCTGCGCCTCACGCCAAGCGGCCGACCGCTTCTCAACTCAATTCTGAACCAATTGGTCTAACCTAACCGCCACCCAAAATGCGCATCAGATCGTCGAGCTGCTCAAGATTTCGGTAAGAGATCGTAAGCTTCCCACCTTCAGTACCCGCATTGTGTTGAATGTTGACGGGCATCTTGAGGGTTGATGACAACTCCCCCTCAATTTGAAGGGTGTCAGGGTCTTTCTTCTTTGTGGCAGCACGAGGAGCTTTTGGTGGATTGAGATCGGTTTTCACCAGCTTTTCCGTTTCACGGACGGACAGTTGCTTGCGAATAATATGCGCCGCCATTTCCGAGGCATCATCTTGTCCTACCAACGCACGTGCATGACCCGCCGACAATTTGCCATCATTCAGCCAAGCCAACACATCCTTTGGCAAAGTCAAAAGGCGCAGATGGTTTGCAATATGGCTCCGGCTCTTGCCAAGGGCAGTTGCGACTTGCTCCTGCGTATGGCCAAACCGATTCATCAATTGGCGATAGCCTGTCGCCTCATCCACTGGATTGAGATCCGCCCGTTGAATGTTCTCAATGATCGCCACTTCCAAAACTTCGGTATCCGTAAAATCGCGGACAACCACCGGAACATCGTGCAATTGAGCGATCTGAGACGCGCGCCAGCGACGCTCACCCGCAACAATTTCGTAAGTGTCTGAGGCTGGGCTTTTGCGCACTATTAGGGGCTGGATAACGCCTTTTGTGCGGATTGAATTGGCAAGTTCTTCCAGCGCGGACTGATCAAACGTCCGACGCGGCTGATCGGGGTTGGGGACAATCTTCTCAATCGGGAGGTACATATCTGAAGGGGCGAATTGCGACGGTTCCATCACCTGCGCGGGAATATCAGCCATGAGGGCAGACAGGCCGCGACCCAAGCCGCGAGGTTTATTTGGTTTTTCAGTCATTTCATCCCCCGGTTAAGGCTGGCTGCCGATCTAATAGTTCCTGCGCAAGTTGCCGATAGGCTTGGCTTCCTTTGGATGCGCTATCATAATGCAGCGCCGGCATGGAAAAGGACGGCGCTTCGCTCAGACGGACGTTGCGCGGAATCAATGTCTTAAAGACGAGATCCCTCAAGTTCTGCCGCGCATCCTCTTCCACTTGCTGAGACAGGTTGTTCCGTGAATCATACATCGTCAAAACCACACCTTCGATCCGCAGGTTCGGATTTGCCGTTGCGCGCACATCTCTGACCGATAGCATGAGTTGCGATAAACCTTCCAAAGCGAAAAACTCACTTTGCAGCGGAACAAGCACGGAATCCGCAGCCACAAGCGCGTTCACTGTCAATATATTGAGGCTTGGCGGACAATCGATCAATATGTAGTCAAATTTGAAGACGTCCATGCTCAATTGGTGCAGGGCGTCACGGAGCAGAAAGCTGCGTTTTTCATTTGAAATCAGCTCGATATCAGCAGAGCTCAAATCAGTCGTCGCTGGGATCACATAGACGTTCTCAAACTCAGTCTTCTGGATTGCACTGCCCGGTGCCACGTCGCCCGCCAGAAAATCATACGTGGTGATGACGCGATCCTTCTGGTCGACCCCGAGACCAGTGGAGGCGTTGCCTTGCGGATCAAGGTCCACCAGCAAGGTTTGGCACCCCTTTTCGGCAAGCGCCGCCGTCAGGTTGATAGATGTGGTCGTCTTGCCAACGCCGCCCTTTTGGTTCGCAATTGCGATGATCTTGGCCCGTCCAAGCGGCGCGTTAGCTGACACGTTTCAGATCCCAGATTTCAAGAATACGGCTTTCGTTATCAGTCAAACTTGGATGAGTCTCAATCTCGAATTGCCATGATTGACGGGCTTCTTCGATTTCTTCCTGATACCGCCGACCTTTTGGAAAACAGTAGCGCGTGTGAGGAGTGGAATGGGGTAATGCCATTTCGAACAGGTTATTGAGGGAACTCAGGGCGCGAGCGGTGATGAAATCGACGCTCAATGGAGCCATTGACTCGACACGAGTATCGATGACATTAGCGTTCAAGCCAAGCTCGCGAACGCTAGTGCGAAGGAAAACAGCTTTCCGCTTATCGCTTTCAACAAGGGTCACATCGACATTTGAGAGGTTTTCTTGCGCGAAAGCAGCGATAACGATGCCAGGAAAGCCGCCGCCAGAACCAAAGTCAGCGATCCGCTGAATATTCTTTGGAATCAGGGGGGTAATCTGCAGAGAGTCGACAATATGCCGGTCCCAAACATCGTCAATTGTGCTCTTGGCAATGAGATTGATGGAAGGGTTCCACTTCCGAACGAGTGCTTCGCAAGCCTTCAACTTCTCCAATGTTTCACGTGAAACATTCCGCTCAATATCAAACGCCATCAAACAGCCAGATCTTTTGCTGGGCGTCGTAAAGCCGCTTGAACCACCATCAAAGCTGCAGGTGTCATACCGTCAATTTTCTTTGCCTGTGCGATTGTGGCCGGCCTTGTAGCTTGCAACTTGCGCTTCAATTCAAAAGACAGGCCACCTACAGCTTCAAAGTCAAAATCTGGAGGTATCTTGGCATTCTCATCACGTTGTAAGGATTCAATATCGCGATTTTGGCGCACGATGTAATTCTCATAGAGCGCATCACACTTGAGCTGGCGCAAAATCCGCCCCTCAAAGTCAGAAAAGTTAGGCCGTAACGCCAAAAGATGTGATGGCTCAACGTCGATAAGGGAGAGGGCCGTATAAGCCGAGCGTTTCTCGGAATCCGGATTTACCTTTGCGCCAGCCTCATAAAGCTCCCGCGCGGTGATCTGTTCGCCTTCCAACACTGCTTTACAACCATCCAACCGTTCTTTGTATGCGGAAAATGCACTCCAACGCTGACCCCCAACAACGCCATGTTCTTGGCCCCATGCCGTGAGGCGCTGATCCGCATTATCCGCTCGCAATGATAGGCGGAACTCGGCACGTGAGGTAAACATGCGATACGGTTCCAACACACCACGTGTTGTGAGGTCGTCGACCATAACTCCAATATATGAGGTCGTTCGAGAAAATTCAGCAGGCGGCTTTCCTTGAACCGCAAGCGCCGCGTTTAGCCCGGCAACCAACCCTTGAGCGCCAGCTTCTTCATACCCAGTTGTGCCATTGATTTGACCAGCGAGGTACAACCCCATGACTGATTTTGTTTCCAACGTGGGCTGCAACGATCGGGGGTCGATATAGTCGTACTCGATCGCATAACCCGGCTGGGTGATCTTAGCGTCTTCAAGCCCAAAGATCGAGTGAACATAGTCCTCCTGCACATCGAGCGGTAAAGAAGTCGAGATTCCATTGGGATAGACCGTTGGATCCGTTAGTCCCTCAGGCTCCAAGAAGACTTGGTGAGACGTTTTGTCTGCAAACCGAACGATCTTATCTTCAATGGACGGACAGTAACGCGGACCAACGCCGTCAATATGCCCCCCATACATTGCGGACCGCTCTAAATTCTCCCGAATGATCGCGTGGGTTTTTTCATTTGTGTGCGTAATCCCGCAAGAAATTTGTTCAGCCGCAGGCGCGGTGCTTAAGCTTGAGAAAAAGGCAGGGTCATCGTCCCCAGCTTGTTGATCCAAGATTTCCCAGTTGATCGTCCGCCCATCCAATCGCGGCGGTGTCCCTGTTTTCAGCCGCCCGAGCGGAAAATCAAATGAATCCAATCGTTCAGCCAACCGCACGCTGGGCCGATCTCCCATGCGGCCGCCTGATCGCTGAACATCCCCGATGTGGATGACGCCGCGCAAAAATGTCCCACTGGTGAGAACAACGGCCTTCGCATCAATTTTACCAACTTTCAAGAGCTCAACGCCTGAAACCTGTCCTGATGCCTCGATGAGATCGACAACTTCATCTTCAATGACGGTCAGGCTGGGTACATTCTCGAATTCCTTCTGAACAAAAGCGCGATAAAGCACACGATCAATTTGCGCCCTTGGTCCTTGAACTGCAGGGCCTTTCTTCCGATTCAACAGGCGGAACTGAATGCCAGCGGCGTCAGCAGCTCGGCCCATCATCCCATCCAGCGCATCAATTTCCCGCACCAAATGACCTTTCCCAAGACCACCGATCGCAGGATTGCAGGACATGACGCCAAGATCAGATTGGCGCAGTGTGACGAGCGCTATCTGGGCACCCGCGCGCGCAGCAGCGAGGGCGGCTTCACACCCAGCATGGCCACCGCCAACAACCACGACATCAAAATGTTTCACGTGAAACATCTCACTTTCCTATACAAAAGCTTCCGAATATTTCGTCTAAGAGGTCCTCTACATCAACCCGACCGACGATGGAGTCAACGTGCCTTATAGCGGTTTGAATTTCATGGGCGAGAAGATCAGTTGGCGCATCCGACGTGATCTCTTGCTGCACTACGGCGATTTGCTCGGAGCAGCGAGCCATAGCGATACGATGCCGTTCACGGATCGCGACGCCAACAGAAGATACACGATCCCTCAAGGTCCCGGAAATTTCCGCCAAGAGCTCTTCCAGCCCCTCTCCCGTCAAGCCTGATATCCCCGGCTGATCACCAGATGTAACGTCCACCTTAGCACGCCTCACAATATCCCCATCGCGAACATCAATTTCAGGTAAGTCATTGTTTTCAATTATAAAAACACGCAAATCTGAAGTCTGTGCACGCTTTAATGCCCTCTCAATGCCCAACTGCTCAATTGTGTCATTACTCGTCCGGATCCCAGCTGTATCAATGAATGTGACAGGTAAACCATCAAGGTCCATGTTCACTTCAATTACATCACGAGTGGTTCCCGCGATATCAGACGTGATCGCGGCATCGCGATTGACCAGACGATTGAGCAGCGTCGATTTCCCAACATTAGGTCTTCCGACAATCGCAATCTCGAACCCTTCGCGGACCCGTTCCGCCAAATAGAAACCTGCGATCTCGTCGTGCAATTCGGCATCAACAGACAGCAGAAGTTCTTTCACCTCAGGATATACATCGACCGGCACATCCTCATCCACAAAATCTATCGTAGCTTCCAACAGCGCGGCCGCGCGGATCAGCGCTTTGCGCCAACCTTCTGCTTTAAACCCCAATCCACCTTCAAACACGCGCATGGCTTGGCGACGTTGGGCTTCCGTCTCAGCATCGATGAGGTCGGCCAGACCTTCGACCTGTGCCAGATCAAGTTTACCGTTATCGAGCGCCCGACGCGTAAACTCCCCAGCCTCAGCTTCGCGCAAACCCTCCTGCTCCGACAACTCCCCTAGAACAGCTGAGACAATCGCAAGACTGCCATGAAGCTGAAGTTCGACGCTTGGCTCTCCGGTGAAGCTCGCTCCGCCTGGGAAACTCAAGACCAAACACTCGTCGATCAGTTCCCCATCTGCGCCAAAAAGTTTCCGCACACCACGGGACGCGGGCAGGGACCGACACAACCGCTCCGCCGCTTCAAAACTTTGCGATCCAGAAATCCGAATGACGGCAACGCCCGCACGGCCATTCGCGGTCGTACGGGCAAAGATGGTATCCATCACGATCTTCCTCAGATGGGACAGCCAGAGTTACGTATTCATCGAGTCAAAGAAATCAGAGTTCGTCTTAGTCTGCTTCAACTTCCCAAGCAGGAATTCAATCGCATCCGTCGTCCCCATTGGGTTCAAGATGCGGCGCAAGACATAAGTCTTTTGCAGATCGATTTTGTCGACGAGAAGCTCTTCCTTCCGCGTACCGGATTTGAGGATGTCCATGGCAGGGAAGACGCGCTTGTCTGCCACTTTCCGATCCAGGACAATTTCAGAGTTACCTGTCCCCTTAAATTCCTCAAAAATGACTTCGTCCATCCGACTACCTGTGTCGATTAGAGCAGTTGCGATGATAGTGAGGGAGCCGCCTTCCTCAATGTTCCGCGCCGCACCGAAGAAGCGTTTTGGCCGTTGCAAGGCGTTGGCATCCACACCACCCGTAAGAACCTTACCAGAGGACGGGACAGTCGTGTTGAAAGCGCGGCCAAGACGAGTAATCGAGTCGAGCAAGATCACCACATCGCGCTTGTGCTCAACAAGACGTTTGGCTTTTTCAATGACCATCTCTGACACGGCTACGTGACGCGAGGCTGGTTCGTCAAAGGTCGAGGAGACAACCTCACCTTTCACAGACCGCTGCATGTCCGTCACTTCTTCTGGTCGTTCATCGATCAGCAGAACGATCAGATAGCACTCCGGGTGGTTCTTCTCGATAGAGTTCGCGATATTCTGCAACAGAACAGTCTTGCCTGTCCGCGGAGGTGCCACGATCAGGGAACGTTGTCCCTTACCAATCGGAGCGACGAGGTCGATGATCCGGGCGGAGCGATCCTTCGTCGCTGCATCCGTTTCAATCTCCATCTTTAGACGCTCATCCGGATAAAGCGGTGTCAGGTTATCAAAGGCAACCTTGTGCTTCGCTTTCTCCGGCTCTTCAAAGTTGATCTGCTCCACGTTAACCAAAGCGAAGTAACGCTCATTGTCTTGCGGTTCTTTGATGACGCCCGACACTGTATCACCCGTCCGCAAGGAATACTTCCGGATCATATCCGGGGACACATAGATGTCGTCAGGACCCGGCAGGTAGTTCGCCTCAGGTGAGCGCAGGAAACCAAAGCCGTCCTGAACCACTTCCAGCACACCATCGCCACCAATGATCCATTCCTCGTCGGCACGCTCTTTCAAAATGGCGAACATCATGTCGCCCTTGCGCATGGTCGAGGCGTTCTCGATCTCAAGCTCTTCTGCCATCGACAAAAGATCTTTCGGGCTTTTTGCCTTCAGTTCGGAAAGGTTCAAACGATGTTGAGACATGGATACTCCAATGAAGACCGCGTGAACGGCTTCTCTATGTCAAAGAATGGATAATGCGTGATCCCGGCCGGGGCGCGTCACCGACCTAAGCGTTCATAACGTCTGAGTCAACTTTACTAGAACGGGCGAACGATCACAAAGATCACGATGATGAACATCAGAACGGTCGGCACTTCGTTCATCAAACGGTAGGTGGAACCTTTGAGTTGATTGGTCCCCGCCGCGAAATCCTTACGCCGCGCTGACAGCCAACCATGCATTCCTGTCATAGCAATGACGGCAACCAATTTGATCCAAGCCCATGCGGATACAAAGTCAAACCCACCAAGTGCGATTAAGAGAAGACCAAACACCCAGGTTGCGACCATAGCTGGATTCATAATTACTTTGAGGAGCTTGAGCTCCATCGTCTGAAACGTTGTATCAAGATCTGATCCAACTTCCGCTTTCTCAGCATGATAGACAAACAAGCGGGGGAGGTAGAACATGCCCGCCATCCATGAAATCACAGCTATGATGTGAAAGGCTTTGAGCCAATCATAGAATGGATGCAGTAAGTCTGACATGGTTCCTCCGGTCAGAGACAATATCATAAATATATAAGTAAGAAAGTATTTGGTTGATTTAGGGAAAAGCGTTTCTGTGGATCAAATAACTATCCTACTGTTTATCCACACTCAGACAGTGCCAAAATGAAATAAGTTTCAAGCATTTTCAGTGATATATATATTATAATTCATATGGTTAGATCACATTCGGAATTAGGATAGATCTAGTTTCATATGCAACCACCATAAGTTCTGCACAATAGACATTTATCATTACGCCCAGTGAGTTGAATCGCGCGAATCCTCGGACAAAAACGTAAAACGACTATCAAGCGATTTCTTGTTCAGGCTAAGGTGACAAGACAGGTTACGCTTCTCTCTTATATTAACAAGATATCCACAGAATATGTCACAGATCATTCTCGCGTCCGCTTCTAAAATCCGCCAATCTCTCTTGCAAAATGCTGGCGTCAGCTTCGATGTCAAAGTGGCACGGGTGGATGAAGAAGCAATCATTGCGTCTTTGAAGGTTGAAGGTGCCAAAGCGCGTGACATTGCTGATCATTTGGCTGAGTCAAAAGCGATCAAGGTTAGCCGGCAATCCCCCGATGCTTTAGTCATTGGCTGCGATCAGGTGTTGGAGTGTGAAGGTCAAATGTACTCCAAGCTAACATCAAAGGAAGAGGCCACTCAGCACCTGAGAAACCTCCGAAACCGCACCCATCGCTTGTTTTCCGCCGCCGTCGTTTATCAAGGTGGTGAGCCCCTTTGGCGACATGTTGGGAAAGTCTCCCTCACTATGCGCGAATTCAGTGATGCTTTCTTACAAGGCTACCTTTCTCGCAACTGGGAAGAAATTCAGCATTGCGTCGGGTGTTATCAGCTTGAAAAGGAAGGTGTCCGGCTATTTAGTCGTGTCGATGGGGATTTCTTTCATGTGTTGGGTTTACCGCTCTTGGAATTACTCTCTTATCTGACGCTGCAAGGGGAAATAGAGGCGTGAGTACACAGTCCATACCATTGGCCGGTGTCGTCGGTGATCCGATAGCCCACTCCAAATCCCCGCGTCTTCACGGGCACTGGTTGAAGCGGTATGGGATTGAGGGCCAATATGTACCGCTCCATGTTCCGGAGTCCGATCTCGAGACGGTCATTCGCGCCCTCCCAAAGATGGGTTTTGTGGGGATCAACGTAACGATTCCGCACAAGATTTCTGTCATGTCGCTTGCCGATCAAGTAAGCGATCGGGCGATCCTGATTGGTGCGGCGAATACGCTGACGTTTCGCCCTGACGGGAAAATCCTTGCGGATAACACGGATGGCCACGGATTTATGGCCAACCTGAAAGATCACGCACCGGAGTGGGATCCGAAGTCCGGCCCAGTTGCAGTGTTTGGGGCTGGTGGCGCAGCACGAGCTGTCATCGTGGCTTTGGCGGATGCTGGCGTTCCTGAAATCTTCCTGTCAAACCGGACTCGCCCCAAGGCGGAGGCGCTGAAAGCAGAGTTTGGTACGCGCGTCCAAGTCGTTGATTGGGTGCAAGCGGGAAACATGCTTGAAGACGCGAAAGCTGTTGTGAACACTACGTCCCTTGGGATGGTTGGGAAACTGGAGCTTCGTGTGCCATTGGATGGCATGAAAGAAGGAACGATTGTAAACGACCTCGTTTATACCCCTCTGGAGACGCCACTTCTCAAATATGCAAAGGACAACGGCTGTCTTGCTGTTGATGGTCTTGGAATGTTGCTTCACCAAGCTGCACCCGGATTTGAGCGTTGGTTTGGACAAACGCCAACGGTCGATGACGAATTGCGACGGGTGGTTTTGGGATGACGAAGTTCTGGCTCGGTCTGACCGGATCTATCGGGATGGGAAAATCGACCACCGCTGATATGTTCCACGATGCTGGTGTGAAGGTGTGGGATGCGGATGAAACTGTCCACGAACTTTATGCTGAAGGTGGTGCAGCTGTTCCGCTGATTGCTGACGTGTATCCTGAAGCGATCGTCGATGGCGCTGTGTCTCGGCCCGTTCTGAAGAATATCATCGCGGGGGATCTGGCAGCGCTTGGTGTAATCGAATCCATCGTGCATCCACTTGTGACGCAAAGCCGCGAAGTGTTTCAGGACCAGAATAACGGTCTCATCGTCTTCGACATTCCGTTGCTTTTCGAAATCAAGGCGGACGATTGGTTGGATGCCGTTCTTGTCGTTTCAACTCCTGAACATATCCAGCATGAGCGTGTATTTGCCCGCCCCGGTATGACGGAGGAATTGTTTGAAGACATCTCCTCCCGTCAACTACCGGATGATGAAAAGCGTGATCGCGCCGATTTTGTGATTGAGACGATCTCTATTGATCAGACCCGCAAAGAAGTGAGCGATCTGATTGCGGAACTGAAGGGAAGAATAGTCGATGCGTGAAATCGTTCTGGATACAGAAACGACAGGCTTTGAGCCGTCAGAGGGTGACCGGATTGTTGAGATTGGAGCGGTCGAACTGATCGGACATGTCTCAACCGGTCGAACTTATCATCAATACATCAACCCTCAGCGATCCATGCCGCAAGCAGCCTTTGAAGTGCATGGGTTAGGGGACGAATTTCTCGCTAACAAACCTGTTTTCAAGGATATCGCGCAAGACTTCCTGGACTTCATCGGCGATGCAAAGCTCGTCATCCACAACGCAGCCTTCGACATGAAGTTTTTGAATGCCGAACTGGGTTGGATAGATCGTCCGCTACTGCCGATGGACCAAGCGCTCGATACATTGGCCATTGCCCGTCGTCGTTTTCCCGGATCGCCTGCATCTTTGGACGCACTGTGTCGCCGATTTGGTATTGATAACTCATCGCGAACGCTCCACGGGGCGTTGCTCGACAGTGAGATTTTGGCGGAGGTTTATCTCGAACTTATAGGCGGTCGTCAGCCTGACTTTGGTTTGGCAACAGCGAGTGGCGTGAAAAGTTCAGATGCTGGCTCAGCCGATTGGAAACCAGCACCCAGAGCGCAAGCCTTGCCATCAAGGCTAACTGAAAAAGAAATCGCCGCCCACAGCTATTTTGTCGATCAGCTGGGCGGCGATGTGATTTGGAAGAAGATGTCTAGTTGACCTTCTGATCCGCTTTCTGCGCTTCTGCACGCTTGGCAAGTTCCGCACGGTAGAGCGCCAAGAAATCGATTGTCTCTAGGTTCAGCGGTGGGAAACCACCGTCGCGAGTCACGTCACTGACGATGCGGCGCAGGAAGGGGAAGGTGATGCGCGGGCATTCGATCAGCAGGTACGGATGCATCTGCTCATCTGTCAGACCTTCAACGTGGAAGATACCAGCGTATTCAACTTCCATTATGAAGAGCGTTTCGCCCTTCTCTTTGGATTTGCTGGACACGTTTAGCTTGGTAATGACTTCGAACTGATGTTCCACATTCCGTTTGCGCGCATCGAGGTTCACTTGAACGGAAATCTCTGGCTGAGGTTCACCGCTCACGCCTTTCTGGGCGAGGATGTTCTCGAAAGACATGTCACGAATATATTGAGCGAGAACCCGGCTTTTGACCTGAGGAGGTTGTTCGGGTGTTGCTGCAGCTTCTGGTTCTTTTGCCATTTTTGGGCTCCGAAAAATTGGTTTGGATCGTCTTAGCAGTCTGATTGACGGTCCTCAATGAAAATGCTGTCAGTGTTTTGTCCAACTGGATGGTTTGCTTGTTGGACTTTTTGGGTCGCCCAGATCCTCAAACTCTCCCTCGATGATTTTATCATCGGGCTGCCGCGATTGATTGGGGGACTGAAACCCATCGCCCATTTCAAAATGCGCGACCTTCACGCGCTTTTGTGCCCATTCGAAGATGCGCTTGCGGAATAGAGGCACCAACAGCACGAAACCCACTGCATCCGTGAAGAACCCAGGCGTCAAGAGTAGCGCGCCAGAAAACAGGATCATCGCACTGTTGGCGAGCGTTTCAGTTGGATCGCGTAATTCGTTAAAGGTGTTCTGAAGGTTTGCCAATTCCTGCAAGCCTTGACTGCGCACCAGCCATGTCCCAAGGATCGCAGTCACGATCACAACGCCCAAGGTTGGGAACAAGCCGATGGCACCACCCACTTGAATGAACAGTGCAATTTCGATCAGAGGGATGGCCACGAACAACGCGAAGAGCCACATAGAGTAATCCTAACGAATGTTTCATTGTGCTAAGGTGGACTCACCTCAACCTCTGACCTACATAAGCAACGTCGATGGCCGTTTCCATGCCGTCAGTGAAATGAGGTCCAAATGAACTCTTCGGTTATACAGCTTCTTGTTCTTGCCGGAATCGCTCTCTTCCTGATCTTGCGCCTGCGCAACGTGCTTGGCGCGCGCGAAGGGTTTGAGAAGCCACCAATCCAACAGGACCGGAGCACATCCCGCCAAACTGCGCGCGATTTCGAAGTCATCGAAGGAGGGCCGGACCCAGACATCGTCGACCATGTTGATGAGAACAGCCCAGCCGCTGCTGCGCTGGCAGAGATGAAGCGCGTTGATCCAAATTTCAGCGTTTCTGAATTCTTGCAGGGCGCGCGCGGTGCCTATGAAATGATTTTGATGGCGTTTGAGAATGGCGATCTGGCCAGCATCCAGCCTTACATTTCGGATGATGTATATGAAGCGTTCGATGGCGTTGTCCGCGACCGTGAAGAAAAGGGTTTGACCATTGAGGCGAATTTCATTGGCGTGAGCGAGATGAGCCTCAAAGACGCTGAGTTTGATAGCAAAACGAACGAAGCAGAACTGACTATGAAGTTCATGAGTGAGTTGACCTATCAGGTGTGGGACAAAGCGGGTGACGTGATCGAAGGCAATGACACCGACATCAAGCGTCAAAAAGATGTCTGGATCTTTGCGCGTGTCATGGGCACCGACGATCCAAACTGGCGCCTTGTCGCAACGGGCGAATGATTGCAAGACTGCTAGCACCAACCCTTCTGTCTATTTCAATGGCTGGTGCTGCAGTGGCCGATGTAACCTACACCAAGCTGACATTCGATGATCTGATCGGCTGGAACGACGACGATCACGAAGCTGCGCTGCGCGTATTTTTAGAGACTTGCCCAGACATTGATCGGCCAGAGTGGCAGCGCCTATGTGCCTTAGCTTTGGAGCGGCCAAACGCCAAAGACTTCTTTGAGCTTTTCTTCCAACCGGTAGAGATTACCGACGGAACACCGACGCTTTTCACGGGATACTTTGAGCCCGAAATTGCTGGCTCACTCGAACCGACGGATCAGTATAGTTTTCCAATCTACAAACGCCCTGCTGATCTTGTCTCAGGTCGTCGTTACTCCACGCGGCGCGCGATTGAAGAGCAGGGGCTGCTCGCCGATAAAGGGTTGGAGATCGCTTGGCTTGAAGACCCGGTTGATCGTTTCTTCCTGCAGGTGCAAGGCTCTGGCCGGATCAGGCTGCCGGATGGCGATGTGATCCGTGTTGGGTTCGCGGGAAAGAACGGGCATCAATACACCTCTGTCGGTCAGACGCTTGTCGCGCGTGGTGCTCTTGAAGCACATCAGATTTCAGCGAGTGCGATCCGCAATTGGGTCCGGCGTAATCCTGAAGAAGGGCGCGAACTACTTTGGCTCAACGACAGCTATGTCTTTTTCCGCGAGGTGAACGAAGTGCCACCGGAACGGGGACCGCTTGGCGCCATGAACCGTTCCATCACGACCATGCGCAGCATCGCGGTTGATCCTTCGGTAAACCTATTAGGTGCGCCCATTTGGGTTGAGAAGGATGGCAAGAGTCCAATCCAGCAATTGATGATTGCGCAAGATACCGGGTCCGCAATCAAAGGTGCGCAACGTGCTGATATTTTCTACGGGACAGGTCTTGCGGCTGGGCTAGAGGCGGGCCGGATTAAGGACAGTGGCCGGATGGTCATGCTCATGCCGATTGAATATGCGCTGTCGAAACTTGATCAAAGTGATACATGAAGAAACGCAGGCAAGTTTCGCCAGATGAACGCGCCCTTTGGGACAGCGTCGCACGACAGGCTGAACCACTCGATCCGAAGCGGATGATGGAGCAGGTCGAGCTTGGCGAGGTTCAGGGGCCTGCTACGGCCGAACATTCTGTGTCCATTATCCCCTTCAGTTTGGGCGAAAAATCGAACGCGGCTCCTGTTGCTTTGGCCAAAGGGAATAGTTTGCGCATGGATGCGTCTGCATTCGCAAAACTGAAGCGGGGCAAGCTAAAACCAGAACGCAAAATTGACCTTCACGGGATGACAGTCTCACAAGCGCATCCTGCCTTGATCCGGTTTCTATTGGATGCGCATTCAGAAAGGCGGCGTCTCGTTCTTGTCATCACAGGCAAAGGCGATCGGGCGGAGCCGAGAGGACCGTTTCAAGTCCAGCGCGGTGTGTTGCGCAGGCAGGTTCCGGTTTGGCTGACCACACCACCGCTGAATGGTATCATTCTCCAATTCACGCCAGCACATCAGCGGCACGGTGGCGACGGTGCGCTTTACATCTATCTACGGCGTCAGCGCTAGAATTTTGTTGCGCGGGACGAACTGAAACAGCGCAGCAGCGGCAAAAATGCCAGCAATCCAGATCAACTGGCGTTCGTAAGAAACGCCTGCATCAATCAATGCACCTGTGATCCAAGGTCCGGCTGCCGATCCCGCGACCATCAATGCGGCAATCGCCGATTTGATCGCGCCGAGGTGTTTGGTTCCATAAATCTCTGCCCAACATGCGCTCAAAACCGTTGCCTGTCCGCCCCCCGCCAAACCCATGAGGATCATTGCTATGCCTACCGTCCACGTTTCAGTCGAAAGACCGTGCAGGAAGAAGGCGAAGACGACAGGCGTGAGGTAGACTGGCAGTAATCTGACCGCGCCAACTTTGTCGATCAACCAGCCGTACAGGATCGTTGAAAATGCGAGGGTGATGGTGCTGAGTGGGAAGACGGCCACGAGGGCGAGATGCGTCCAACCTTTGATTTCGGCGAAATGCACTTGGTGAAACCAGAATGCTGTGCCGAATGCTGGCAGCAAGGCAACCGCAGGGGCCAACATCCAAAAAAGTGGGGTGCGGATCACCTCTGCCCGGCTCCAATGACGGCCTCCCATTCCCGTGCTTTCGTCCGCCCGCGCCATCGTGCTGGGCTGACGCTCTTTGGCAAGCAGCACAAACAGAATAGGGATCATGGCGAGCGCAAAAAAGGAAAACCCGATCCAAAGGGTGCGCCAGTCGATGAAGGACTTTAACCAGACCATGATCAACGGCATCGTCGCCTCACCAATCATGAAACCGAGGGAGGCGACGGCAATGGCACGCCCCCGTGTGGCGATGAACCACCGCGACATGGCAACAACGGCAAGGTGGCTGGCCATGCCTTGCCCTGCAAACCGTAGACAGAAAATCACTGCAAACAGCGCGTAAACAGATGTGATTTGGGAAATCAAAACACAGCCAACAGCAAGCAAAGCGATGACTGCCGCGCTCAAGCCCCTAATGCGAAAGCGGTCGGCGAGCGTGCCTGCGAACACCATGACAATCGCGGAGAGACCGGTGCTGACCATATAGAGAAAGCCCCAGTCACCGTCAGACAGTTGGAATGCCCCACGGATTTCACCACTGAAGATGGAGACGAAGTATGTCTGCCCAAGACCCGAGATGAACATCAACAGGAAACCCGCCGCGAGGTACGGCAGGTTTTCGAGTATGAATTTCAGATATCTATCGGAACGGCTCATCCGACTATTGATGGGTCGAAATGCTCAGAAGGGAAAGCGCTAAAGCACGTAGCGGCTGACATCTGTTGTGCGTGCCAATTCACCAAGGTGGGTTTCGACGAAAGCCTCATCAATGAAGATCTCTTCCCGCGCGCGGTCAGGGGCGGTGAAGGACAAGTCCTCGAACACACGCTCAATCACGGTGTAAAGGCGACGCGCGCCGATATTCTCAACCGATTCATTCACCTCAGCTGCGATTTTGGCGAGCTGCGCGATGCCTGATTTCTGAAACGTCACGGTCACTTTTTCTGTCTTCATCAGGGCAGAGTATTGCAGCGTCAGCGCATTGTCCGTCTCCGTTAGGATGCGGATGAAGTCCTCTTCAGTCAGGGCGCGAAGCTCAACACGGATCGGCAAGCGGCCCTGCAATTCTGGTAGCAAGTCTGATGGCTTGGCTACATGAAACGCGCCTGATGCGATGAAAAGTATATGGTCGGTTTTGATCGGGCCGTGTTTGGTGCTCACGGTTGTGCCTTCGATCAGTGGAAGGAGGTCACGTTGCACCCCTTCACGGCTCACATCAGCACCGCGGTTTTCCGCGCGAGCGCAAACCTTGTCGATCTCGTCCAAGAACACGATGCCATTCTCTTCGACCGCTTCAAGCGCCGCTTTGGTTACGGTCTCATCATCCAAAAGTTTGTCAGCCTCATCGGCGATCAGGGCGTCATAGCTTTGGGCCACGGTCATGCGTTTCTTCACGGTCCGGCCACCCATTGCTTTGCCGAATAGGTCGCTGATGTTCATCATGCTGCCCATTCCACCACCGGGTTGGCCTGGAACTTCAAATCCACCAAAGGGATTGGATGTGTCGCTGAGTTCAAGCTCGATCATCGTGTCATCAAGTTCACCCGCTTTCAGCTTTTTGCGGAACATCTCCCGCGTGCCGTCGCGCGCGTCGGTGCCGGCGATGGCTGTGATGACGCGGTCTTCGGCGGCTTCGAGCGCTTTGGCTTTCACGTCTTCGCGCATGTACTCCCTTGTCTCAACAATCGCCGTCTCAACCAAATCGCGGATGATCTGTTCGACATCACGACCGACATAGCCAACTTCCGTGAATTTTGTTGCTTCGACTTTGATGAATGGCGCCCGGGCAAGCTTTGCCAGACGGCGTGAAATCTCCGTCTTGCCGACGCCGGTTGGCCCGATCATCAAGATATTTTTTGGATAGACCTCATCACGCAAATCATCACCCAACTGTTTTCTGCGCCACCGATTGCGTAAGGCGACAGCCACGGCGCGTTTGGCGTCTTTCTGTCCGATGATAAATCGATCAAGCTCAGATACGATTTCGCGTGGGGTCAGGTCAGTCATAACAATCAAGTCCTACAGATGGAGGTAGGCGGTCGAGCGGGACAAATCCTGGCACGACTTTCAGAAGACGCGCGCGGATTTTCTCCCAAAACGCTCCGAGGAGGAGCAGGACAATGCCTAAGATCAGGATGGTGGTCATCGCACCATTACCTTCGAAAACAGTCGCGGCCAAGGCCACGACATAGCCAATGGCCGCAATCAGGAAGGAACGTCGATCAATGATAATCGCGACGATGCCGAAGATGATGAGGATGCCGAATAGGATAGCGTTGCTGCCTGTGCTCTCTTGCGACAGCAAGGACAGGGCGATAGTGTTGACGAGTGCGGGGGCTGCGACGACGTGAAGCCAAAATCCGTTGGCCGATCTGCGGGTCACACGGTGTGGGTCGCTCATGTCAAAGATCATTGCGACGACGAAGACCGCGATGCCGAGCGCCAGAGTGATCCATGCAAACGGGCCGCCAGCAGAGAGCAAGAAAAGATCTTTAGGAGAGGATGGCGTGCCGCTTTGTGTCGCTTCAAAGAGGATCGCAACGATGAACAAACCAACCGCGATCATCGCCATTGCGAATGGGACTTTGAACCGGAACCAATAGATCAAAAGCGCGACCGTGCCCAAAGCAAAGGGCAGGGGGAGGGAGCCGAAATCCTCCTGCGCAACCATGAAGGGTTCCGCGAAATAAGCGGTCAGCGCAATGGCCGCGTTTATGGCAAACAGGATTGATAGGGCTATCGCGGGGGCGACCATGCGACGGCGGCGGACAAAGTATTCGGAAAGCAGCCAGATCGTTGTAGCCCCAACAAGGCCAAACGGAATCGTGGCTTGTTGCGGATTGGTGATGGAGCTTGTGTAGATCGCAGCGCTGACGCCCCACCAGCCGACAGACAGGATCACCAGACCAATAACGATGAAGATCTCATTGAACCCTTTGAACAGCTCGAACGGCTCAACACCCGGATCAAGGTTTTCCCGCGCGCCGTTCCGGCTGTGCGCGAGGCTGACCAAAGAGGCGGCTTGTTGTTCTGAAACAATGCCTGCGCCAACAGCCGCCTTGAGATCATCGTTTCCGATCATGCTTTGATGGTCTCAACCGTCAAATTGCCGTTCGTGTAGACGCAGATGTCAGAGGCGATGGCCATTGCCTCGCGCGCAACCTCTTCTGCTGATTTCTTGGTGCCCATCAAGGCGCGGCCTGCCGCAAGTGCGAAATTCCCGCCGGATCCGATGGCCGTGACATCATGCTCAGGCTCAAGCACGTCGCCGGCGCCGGTGATGACAAACAGCTCTGTCCCATCGCTGACAATCAGCATCGCTTCGAGCTTTTGCAGGTATTTGTCCGTGCGCCAGTCTTTCGCCAATTCGACAGAAGCGCGGGCGAGCTGGCCAGGAGTTGCTTCCAGCTTCTTCTCAAGACGTTCAAGCAATGTGAAGGCATCCGCGGTGGACCCCGCAAAGCCGGAAACGACGTCATGCCCACCTGGTGACAAGCGGCGCACTTTCCGCGCGGTTCCTTTGATGACGGTCTGTCCAAGGCTGACCTGTCCGTCGCCTGCGATGACAACCTCACCACCTTTGCGCACACCGATAATCGTTGTGCCGTGCCAACCCGGAAACTCTTCTGACGCCATCACATTTTCCTTTCGTTGGTGAGTTATATGGAGATCACCACCCACAACAGCAAGGTGCAACAAAAAAGGGGCGCTGTGAGCGCCCCTTTCGATCAATGTCGTGAAATTGCTAGATGGATTCTTCAATCCAGCCTTGAAGCGCTGCTTTTGGCGCAGCCCCCGCACGGTTTGACACCACTTCACCACCTTTGAACAGGAAGAGCGCTGGAATACCTCGCACACCCATCTGTGCAGGTGAATTTGGGTTCTCGTCCACGTTCACTTTGACGATCTTGACCTTGCCGCCCATTTCTTCGGACAGCTCTTCAAGCGCTGGGCCGATCTGTTTGCAGGGGCCACACCACTCTGCCCAAAAATCGACGACAACGGGAATGTCGGACTGGCGCACTTCGGCGTCGAATGTTGCATCTGATACTGCGACTGTAGCCATTGTGGCCTCCATTACGAATTCTTCGAGAACGGAAGGTATGAACGACGCATCAGTTGGTCAAGGCACGTTCACGCGGGAGAGAGCCTTTGAAACAAGATCGTCAGGTAAAATCATCACCTCACCCGTCTTCGTCCAAAGAAGGCCAGTAGTGATCGCATGTTTCGGGTAGATTTGTTTAAGTGCTGCGGAGTATGCGCCCATTTGGCGGAGCAAGCCTTCGGGAACCTCATTAGGGCTTTGCGGCACCGTTGCGTTCGTTTTGAAATCAATTGCGGTTACGGACGTATCGGTCACGATCAATCGGTCGATGAAGCCAAGGATTTTTCTGTTGTCCAGTTCTGGCAGCTCCGCTGTTATGGGCACTTCTGCCAGCGCCTCTGGTGCGAAAACCCAATTGAGGTTTTTGTCTGCGAGCAAATCAAGAACTATGGCTGAGGACGGCTCATCAAACAAATGCCCGTCTGGATGAGATTGAATCAACCGGTTTGACAAATTCTGACGCTGTTCCACGGCAACTGATGGCAGATGTTCCAAAAGCGTGTGGATCACACGCCCACGAGCCATACCATTTTCTATATCGAAGACTTCTCCAGGAAGGGCTTTCGCACCGCCTAGATCAGACGGGGAGAGTGGGGCGAGGTTCAGGGGTTCCGCTGGTGTTGCGAAAGTTAGGGCTGAGATGGGAGAGGTGCTGGTTGTGGCCGAAGTCTGGCTCTGCACAGTGGGCCATGTGTCTGTTTCAAACCTCTGAAACTCCAAGCCATCTGAAGTGCAGTCGACTTTCCCCATATGCGCCATCGTGGCTTCAGCGATTTTGAACCAGCTTTCGCCGTCCTTCCCGACGTCGCCCGCACCGCAAAGAATCAGCCAATTCTCTGCCCGCGTCATGGCAACATAGAGAAGGCGCATCCGCTCCGCTTCTTGGCGTTCCTTCATCTCCTCCATTGCATCAAAGATAGCCTTAGGGGCAGTGTCTTTGCTGGTTTTTATGAAGGCGGAGCCATTGATGGTGACGACACCTTCTTTGACTTGGTTCTTGCGTTTGCCTGTGTCTGGCAGAATGACAATCGGGGCTTCCAAACCTTTGGCACCGTGCACTGTCATCACACGGATTTCGTCTGATTGGCTGTCCATCTGGCGTTTGATTTTGGCCGCTTCAACTTCCGTCCAGCAGAGGAAGCCAGTTAAGCTAGGCGTGCCGTTGGATTCGTATTTGAGCGCCTGCGCCAACAGCGCATCAATCCCGTCCGCGGCTTCCATCCCAAGGCGTGACAACAGTTTCTCACGCCCCTTGTGTTTGGTCAGAAGACGTTCGATCAGTTCGTAGGGACGAAGGAAGTCAGACTTTGAACGGAGGTCATTGAGAACCTCAAGCGTTTGAGGGTGCGTGTCGCTGTCGCGCAGGGCCTGCCACAGATAATCCTCCGTCCGGTGATAGGCGAGCCCGTAAAGGTCTGCCTCGCTCCATCCGAAGAGAGGAGATTTGAGCGCCGAGGCCAGTGACAAGCTGTCTTCTGGCAAGGCCAGAAAGCTCAGGACGGCGAGGATGTCTTTCACAGCAAGTTCCGCGGTCAGTTCAAGCCGGTCAGCACCTGCAATTCTGAGCCCCCTTGATTTGCAAGCGCGAATGATTTCGGTGAAAAGTTCGGATCGCCGCTGGACCAAGATGAGGAAGTCACCCTCCGTGATCTTTCGTCCGACAAAATCGCCGGAGGCAGGATCGCGCTTTGGCAAGCTCTCGTGACACATCATATGTTGGATTTGGCCCGCGATCCGCTCCGCCAATTGCACGGTGTGGTGGGTGTCCTGAAGTTGGTCGATTGGATTGAACCACTCGCCGTCCCCGTCATTGTCTTTCATCGCCTCGATATGCGGCCAAAGGTCGACCCGTCCCGGCATGTCATGATGAAACGGGAGATGTATGGCGCTGCCGCCGATTGCAGTCCCAAGGTCACCGATAAAGACCTGATCGACAAATCTCAGGATTGCCGCAGCGGAGCGGAAGGAGTGTTGAAGCGTTGGTGTCGCCAGATTCTGTTGGGCATTGACCAAGGCCTGATTGAAGTGCGCTTGCATTCGGTCAAACTCACGCGGGTCAGCCCCTTGGAACGAATAGATCGATTGCTTTTTGTCACCGACGACAAAGATCGTGCGGGCGATGTTACCGCGCGCGGATTGGCCAGAGGTGAATTCCTCAGTAAGTGCGCGGATGACTGCCCATTGCGGGGGGCTGGTGTCTTGGGCTTCGTCCACAAGCAGGTGGTCGATCCCACCATCAATGCGGAACAACACCCATTGCGCGACCTTGGGGTCTTGAAAAAGGGCCAGCGCCTTTGTGATCAGATCATCAAAGTCGAGGAGGCCTAGCGCGAGTTTTTTTGCGGCGTAGGATTTGCAGAAAAGCTCACCAAAATGGTGGAGCGCATCGGCCCGCTCGAACGCTTGCAGGGCAAGCTGGTGATCGCGGGCTGCTTCGACGGCTTTCATGAACGAATTGAGCTCATCCATGAGGTCGGGATGGGCTTTTTGCGTAGCAACATTGGGAAGGGAACCAACTTTTGCGCCAAAGGGTCGTTTTGTTTTCGGACCAAACAGAACAACAGACCCCAACCTTTCAAGGAGAGATGTGCTCGGCACCTCTGCCACCAATGGAGCAATCTTTTGTGCCGTGTCTTGTTCCTTTGGTGAACCGCTCTGCATCGCCACGCAAACCCGTTTCAGCATATTGTCCCAACCGGGCGTGAATACTGATTGAAGCAGGCTATGTACTGTGACCGATGCGGGAAGATTGAGGATGCCTTTGGTCTTCACCGGATCGAACAGCACACGAAACACCTCGGCATTCTTCAGGATAGAAGCCAGCATCGGCTCAAGATCGCTGCCCCCGAAATGGAACAGGAAATCCCGAAAAACCTGCGCCTTTGGTCCATCTGAGATTTCGTCTAAGACTTCCGATTGGAGCGCTTTGGCGGACACCTCATCCAGTTCTTTGAACTGCGGGCTGATATGGGCTTCCAGGGGGAAGCGGCGCAAGATGCTTGAGCAGAACGAATGGATCGTTTGGATCTTCAAACCGCCCGGCGTTTCAATTGCGCGGGCAAAAAGCCGGCGCGCGGTTGGCAGGCTCACTTGCCCTGTGCGGTCTTCGACCCCCAGCTCATCCAGATCGTTACGGAGTTCGGCGTCAGACAGCATTGACCACTTGCCCAATCGCCGGAACAAGCGGTTTTGCATCTCGGATGCTGCGGCTTTCGTATATGTCAGGCAGAGGACGTTTTGCGGATCGACACCGTCCAGCAACAAACGGGCCACGCGGTCGGTCAGAACCCGCGTCTTGCCCGAACCGGCATTCGCGGTCAGCCATGTGTTTAACTGCGGATCAGCAGCATCAACTTGGGTTTGTGTGGCATCATTCCGGATCATGCGACGTCCTCAGATGAAGCATCATCACTCGGACCCCATTCGCCGAAGCGGGACAGATGATCATAGGCGCTGAAGGCATCTTTCTTCAGCATCGCCATCCGCGCGGTGTAGCCACGGCTTTGATCGCGCCAGTTTTCGATGAGTGCTTTGAAATCCTCGATCACTTGCGCTGGGCTGACCTCATTAAGCGGCGCATCAACAATCTTCATGTCCTTTTTGATGCCGAGGAATTGCGCCTTCTGCACAGACTGGGCCGCAATACCGGAAAACGCACCAAGCTCCATCATGGCGGCTTCGAGGAGCAACTGTTTGTCGAAAATCATTTGCTGTTTTTTGGTCGGTGGCTCACCAGTCTTGTAGTCGTAGATGATCGCCCCACTTTCGGCTAGATCAATCCGGTCTGCCTCACAGGTGAGTGTGAATTCAGGGTTCGTGAGTTTGAGCCGACCCTTCGTTTCCGTCCCGATATTCTTGGCCTCACTCTGGCGCTGTTGTTCGGCGGCAATGAACAGGGGGGTGACCTTGGCAAAGTCTGTCTGCCAGCGCACGCGGATCGCTGGCCAAGGGCATTCCCCTGCAATCAATTTCTCACCAAGGCTTATGAGCGTCGGTTCTGCTGAAGGATTGAAAACGTCTGCCTTGCTTTCGATGAAGAGCTGTAAAATTTTGTGATAGAGGATGCCTTTCAGCTGATATTCCTGCTTTTGCGCAAGCGTGTTGAGTTCCGGCAAATTGAGCAGTTTCTTCGCGTAGATCGCATAGGGGTCGCGGATCAGCGTCTTGATTTGTGTCACTGAAAGCTGAGTTGGTCGATGATTGGTTGGTGGTCTTGGGGATGGACGGTGGGCGGCGTCAATCTTGGATGATTGGTCCAATTGCGCCGATGCACAGTCTGCCCAGACCTGACCACGCGCACGCATCGCCCTCAATGCCTCTGGACCATTGGTTTCTGAAAGCCCCTCGAGCAAATTCGTCAAGCGATTGACCCAGCGGGAGGGAACCGTTTCGGACTCATCGTTGCGGATCGAGCGTGAGATCATCACCACCCTTGCGCCCATGCCCTGTTGAAAATCATGCGCGGACAGGCCGACTTGGCGTTCGGGTGACAGCAGGCCGGCGTTCTGTCTCAGCTGTCTGTTTAGCCAAGGATCAGGGTTCGAGGATTGCGGCCAAATCCCTTCATTCAGGCCGCCAAGGATAACAAGATCTGTCGTGTTCACGCGCGACTCGAGCGTTCCAAGGATTAGAATGTCGGAACGGCCTGTGTCCGGATTGCGGACGGTTTCCTTTGAGAAGACGTTGGAAAACAGCGCTGCATAATCCCGCTTACTGAGCGGTCCGGCATTGCCAATATTCGCCCTAAGATTGGCACACTGCTTCTGTGCTTCGCGACCTTCGGCCTTGTCCCAAAGCTCACCGCTCTCTGTCCCTTCAGGACCGGCGCAAATGCGTTCGGTCAGTGCGATGTGGGTGTTGAGCAGTTCCTCCGCATCTTGGACCTCGTGGTCTTCGACGAAGAAAACGGACAGTAACCAATCGGACCATTCGCGTACTGGCTTGCCGCCTTGATCCTTCTCTGTCGTCCACTCTTCAATGATCTCCCGATTGACCAAAACTTTTCCCGTCTTGCGCAGCCTGAGTTCCAACTCTCGGGTCCAAAGAAGATGGTTGCCCCTTGGCGCGCCGGTGTGTGTGAGCGGGTGTTTTAAGGTGGTGAGGAGGAGTTCCGCCGTTAAATCAGAGACCAGAAGATCAGCGACGTGACCAAAGAGGCGCCCCGGCGGCGTGAGATGAAGCGGCACTCCTGCACTGTCGTCGGCCACAACTTTCCATCGGTCCAGCGCGGCAGCGACCTGCCGTGTCAGAACTCGGTTCGGGGAGATTAACGCCGCCGTTTGTCCATCGGTGATGGCTTGCATGAGGCGCAGCGCAATGGCTTCTGCTTCCACCTTTGGCGTTGGCGCTTCAAGAAGTGAGATATTGCTGGTGCACGCAAGCAGATCACCCAAGTTTGGACCGTCTTCGCGCCACCCATCCGTCACGGGCGCTGGTCGTAACGCGAGGGAGACAAGCTCGTTTTGGGTTGCGTGATTGACTGCCTGCGATGCCCAAGGCCGGACGTCACTTGGCTCGATCCCTAAAGACAGCAACAGCTTCCAAAACCTGAACTGAGGGTGGTCTTCCTGATCCGGCTGTCTGTCGGTCGCGCTCAGACTTTTCCAAATATTGAACGGCATATGCTGGTCAAATCCAGGGAGGATGACACCGCAATTATCCAGACGCGCCACGGCCCGCATCAAATTCCGCGTCGGCGTTCGGGAGCCGGTCGACCCCACAACAAAGACTGGGAACTTCGGTGGTAAATTTTGCCACTCGCCTATTTGCTGTGCCACTGCTTTGGACAATCGATGATCTGGCGTCGCCAAAGTGCTGGCATAGGGCGCGATGATCTTCAGGAACTCTAGCGTTCGCTTCCAATGCCCCGATTGGTCCATCACATCCAGCTCGGCGATCTGGTCAAATGTCACCTCTTCCGCGGCCATTTCATTGACCAACTCAATCAATGAATCCGCCAAAGCAAAAACCGACGATCGCGGGGCAAGCTCTGGCGCGGCATCGAGAAGACCCGCAATGATCTTTGCGATTTCCAGTTTCATGGCGAGCGGTGATTGCACCGCGTCCCCCGCGCCGTCATCGTTGGCGAGGTCTGTAATCAATCGGATGCATGGCAAGAGCATTGCACCAGATGCCGCAAATGCGTCCTGAAGCCTTTTGCGCATCCGCGAAGTGTTCACAAAGATGACGGATTGTGCACGCTCGTGCGGGGAAAGATTGATCGTCGCTTTCAGGAAGCCGTTAACAAACGCGCCGCCAACATCGACACCGGGTGGCAGTCCATAAATGTTCGGCGCGCGGGTCATCATCTATGTGGACTGCTCCAACAACTCTTCTGCAATTTCAATGGCGCCCGGCCATCCGACATCGCACCACTGGCCGGAATAAATGGCTCCGTAAAGCGTGCCCTTTTCAAGCATCATTTCCCAAATCTTATTGGTGGAAAAGACATCTTTTGGATGGGCTTCGAACACCTCCGTCCGAATGATCTGAAGCCCCGTGTAGATGCTTGACGTACCACGCTTCAGACGACCAGAATCGTCTATGTCAAAGTCGCCGGCGCCCTTATGCCCTGCAGCGCGATCTGCTGGGACAAGAAGCAAGAGACCATCCATTTCCCCAGACCAGTGGGGCACCAAGGTATCGACAGGGTTTGGTCCTACCCAAACGGCGTCGGAATTGAGTGTGATGACCGTGTCACTGGCAAGCAATGCACGCGCATGTTTGAGCCCGCCGCCAGTTTCTTTCAATGTCTCTTCGTAGGAGAAAGTGACCTTACGATCAAAGTCTAGAGACTGAATCTGATCGGCGAGGTAATGTGTGTTTATAACGACGTGTTTGACGTGGTCGGATCTAAGCGCATTTATTGCGTGCTCCACAAGCATTTCGCCGCCAACGATGATCAGAGGCTTGGGCCTGTCGTCGGTCAGCGGCCTCATCCGCGTTCCAATCCCAGCGGCATAGAGGAGGGCGGGAAAACGCGTAGTCATTTTTTGTGCGCATCCAGCGGGAAGTGCGTTCTGATGACGTCCGTCATAGGCGCCCAACAAAGTCTTTCCGTGTCCTCATGAACCATGCGCAGCACGCGCGATTGAAACTGAAGGTATCGCCTCTTCTGCGGGTTCAGCGCGAGGCGTGCAAAGATGCCGAGGATTTTCAAATTCCGCTGTAGGGCAAGACAATGGAACTGCGGCTGAAATTCAGCACTCAAATTATGGTCCGCAACATATCTGGCTGTCATCGCCACCGTGAGGGTATCGCTCAAATCCCGTCTGGCATCGCGGAGGAGGGAAACAAGATCATACCCCTTGGGCGCAAGTACAGCGTCTTGAAAATCCAACACACCGATACGGTCAAGACCAGCCTGATCAGGCCGCCAGATTGCATTCTCAACATGATAATCCCGAAGAGCAAAAGTGTAGTCTGTCGCGCAGAACAGCCCATATGCCTCAGTCATGAGGTCCGCCAATGGTTGTGTCAGCGTGGGGTCTCTCAAATAGAAATCTGCTGTAACAGCCAGGGCGTCGCCCGCCTCTTTTGCATCCAGAACCGGAAGGTCAGGGGCTGTGATCGTCTCCGTCAGAAGTAAGAGGTCTGTCAGTGCCTCATATACCTCAATTTCATCGTCTGGGTGTACATCAAGGTGGGCCTTCGCTGTCTTGTAGCCCAAGTCGGATATTAGCAGGAAACCCTGATCCAAATTCTTTCCGACGACCTCCGGCGCGACAATGCCTTTTTCCAAGAGCTTATCTGACAGCACCACAAATTCTGGTGTACCCAGCGATTTGTCAGGTGGCGCATCCATCAAGAGAAGCGCTTGCTCGTTTGTGTGTTGTAAACGGTGATACGTGCGTTCGGAGGCATCAGATGGCAGCGCTGCCAAGGGGCAATCCCCATAGCCTGCCCTGGCCAAAAACGCTTGTCTTTCGTCCGCTCGACTAGACATTAAGATCGCCCAGTCGCTTAGCCCATTTCGCAGAGCCTGAGAAAGAAAACCGGCGCTTGTCCCCTACCAGCGAAATGGAAAGCTCAAGCGCATCAGACGGTTTCAAATCTCCCAGCCGATCGGGCCACTCCACAAGCACGACCGCGTCCTTAAAAGCTGCATCCAAGCCAAGTTCAAGAATGTCGTCAGGTCCGCCCAAACGATAAAGATCGCAATGCCATATCTCGATGTCATCGGCGTCGTAGGTCTGGACAATGGTGAAGGTTGGTGATGGGACGTCTGTGGCGGGGCCACATCGCGCTTTGATCAATGCACGGCCGAACGCTGTCTTTCCTGCACCAATATCACCCTCAAGCAATATGGTGTCACCTGTGCTTAAGAGTTGGCTGATCTTTGTGGCAAGCTGATCTGTTTCGGCCTCTTCCAAGACCTCGAACGTTTGAATAGCAGGCGACATGCCCTGAAACTACTTGCTCCGCTGAACGCTGCAAGCGGTTATTGAGGGATCTTGATAACTTCTCTTTGCGCGACGCGTGGCAGGCTTTCGATATTCTTCTGTCGTGGTGTCAGTTTCAGAAAGAAATGTCCGTCCGTCGCTTACGTCCGACTGACGGTAAACGCATGGCCGTTAGCGAAGGTAAGAAGCAGTGATTGATTTGAAGGGAGAAGCAGGAAACGTTTCAAAGATACGGCCTGACATCCTGGCAACATCTTTTCTTGGAAGGCGGTATCAAAAATCGCTCATTCGCATCAGAGAATGGTGGATCCAAAATGCGCCACCTCTGAAACACCATGCCAATTGCAAAGCCGCAAAGGACAACCAATGGGATGAGGATTGCAAATGTCATGAAAGACTCACCTATAGCTAAGTGAGTATTGGAAAACTGTCGTTAACCAAGAGTTAACTTGCTTACGGAAGGTTCAGCTGGTTTTCGCCCAAAGCACTGCCCATCGCGCCCTTTCCAAATTCAATCGCGGGTCTTGGCCAACTGACATTGATGATGGCGCCAACATGATCGGACTCGGACTCCGATGACTGACCGTTTGCAAAATTTAAATCGGCGGAGCTGCGCTCCAACAGCGTCTTAGCAATGAAGAGTCCCAAACCCATCCCTTCGTAGGAAGGCCGATTTTCTTGATCCTGTGAAGTTCGCCGCCGTCGCACAAATGGATCACCAATCCGACCAATCACCGAAGCTGGAATACCAGGTCCATCATCGACGATGCGGACATTCAAGCGGTTCTCTGTCCAAGAGATGTCTATCTCCACCCATTCATGGGCAAAGTCCACCGCGTTCTGGATCAAGTTCCGAAGACCATGAATTATTTCAGGCCGACGTAACACAATCGGCTGGGCGAGTGACATGTCATTCTCAGGTGCGATATCAAACAGGATCGTCTTTCCGCGATCCATATGTGGCTCCGCCGCTTCACGAACAACGGCTTCAATAGGTGCGGTCTTCAGATGAGCGTCGTCTTTTCCAGCGCGTCCCATGGAATGTAAAATCTCTCGGCAACGATCAGCTTGTTCCCTAATCAGTTGAACATCTTCGACCATATCGGCATTGCCCTTCAGGTCTTCGACAAGTTCCGTACTGACAAGCTTAATGGTCGCAAGGGGTGTACCCAATTCATGCGCCGCTGCTGCAACAACACCACCAAGGTCGGTCAACTTTTGCTCACGGGACAGCGCAAGTTGCGTCGCCAAAAGCGCATCCCCCATTGCGTGCATTTCGGTCGTGACTTGACGGGCATAGCCAGCTAAAAAGATCACACCAATCATAAGCGCGACCCAGAAGCCAAAGCCGAATATGACAGGCAGTTCCAGCACTTCACCAGTGGATGTCAGAATAGGAATGCTGGTTTGGCTCAGAAATGTGACCGCAATCAAAGCCGCAAACAGCACGAACATCATGCTCCGCCGATGAAGGACAGTCGCAGCAATCGTGACGGGTGCAAGGATCAGCAGCATGAAAGGATTATTGATGCCGCCAGTGAGGTAGAGCAGCAGTGCGAGCTGCACGATATCGAATAGGAGCATGAGAGTCGCCTCACGCTCCGTCAGTCTTCGGTTCTCCGGATAAAGAAAGCTGGAAAAGAGGTTTGCCAGAACAGAGCTGCCAACGACCAAGATCGCTGGCGCAACTTCGATTTGAAGTCCGAAAACGAGAACAGCCACCAATATTGCCGTGATCTGACCAATGATGGCAAACCACCGCAGCGTGACCAAGGTACGCAATCTGACCCAGTTGCTGCGCTGGTTCTTCTGAAATATCTCGTAGGCAGTTTCGGTCATCGCGCCGTTGTGATTGGTGAATTTTGACTGCTTATTGGTATGCGCAGGACGCGATCGGATCAATGCGACGTATGGGAACCTAGTATGGACAAGAAAATAGCAATCCTTTCGGGCACTGCGCTGGGCGCATTGATCCTTGGCACGGCATTCTTTGTTGTGCGCGGGAGCATGGTTGCAGGTGCTTGTTCGGCATCGGTCGTCGCAGGCGGTGATATTGGTGGACCGTTCACCTTGGTATCTGGTGCAGGTGAAACGGTGACAGAAGCCGACGTGATCATCGGCCCAACGCTTCTTTATTTCGGCTACACCTTCTGCCCTGATTTTTGTCCAATGGATGTAGAGCGGAACGCGATTACGACAGATATCTTGGAGGAGAACGGTATCGATCTGACGCCGGTCTTCGTCTCAATCGATCCGGCACGGGATACAGTTGAGGTGGTGGAAGACTATACCAATAACTTCCATTCCAAGATGATTGGCCTCACAGGATCAGATGAGCAGGTCAAAGCGGCAGCAGATGAATATCGGGTGTTCTACAGTCGCGCCGATGAAGATCCAGAGTATTATCTGATGAACCACAGTGTTTTCAGCTACTTGGTCACACCAGAGGACGGCTTCATCGACTTTTTTAAGAGCGACGACTCCCCGCAAGCGGTTGCAGATCGCATCGCTTGCCACGTGGGTTAGGAATATTTGACGCAATCTCCGCTGGCGCTACCTTCGAGAGGTGGAGAAAGCGAAATGATCACCGATACTTTAGACTTAGGCCCTGACCCATCACTCCTTTTGGTTGACGATGATGAGGCATTTGTGCGTCGTCTTGGCAAGGCAATGGAGAAGCGCGGCTTTCAGGTTGAGACAGCGCAGTCAGTATCTGAGGGCAAGACAATCGCAACCGCACGACCTCCTGCCTATGCTGTTGTCGATTTGCGACTGGAGGACGGAAATGGTCTGGATGTCGTCGAAACACTCCGCGCGCGCCGTCCGGAGAGCCGGATTGTGGTTCTCACCGGTTACGGCGCGATTGCGACGGCCGTTGCTGCGGTCAAGATTGGTGCAACCGACTATATGGCGAAGCCTGCTGATGCGACCGATGTTACCAACGCGCTTCTTGCACGGACAGATGAGCTTCCACCGCCACCCGAAAACCCGATGAGTGCTGACCGCGTTCGGTGGGAGCATATCCAGCGGGTATATGAGCTTTGCGATCGCAACGTTTCTGAGACGGCGCGTCGGCTGAACATGCACCGCCGAACACTTCAGCGCATCCTTGCCAAACGCAGCCCACGCTAAAGCGTCAGCCGTTTCACTATTCGATCAACTCTGGTGCCATCATTCCGCGTATGGTCATTCGGGATAATGTGATCATTGATAAATCCCATGCGAGAATAGTATGCGAGGCCAAGCATGTTGTCTGAGGTGATCTTGGCTATGATCGATTTGAACCCGCGCTTTTTTGCCTCAGCAATTGAACCTTCGATCAACGCGCGGCCAACGCCTCGTTTTGGGTTTGCTTGATCTGCAAAGCTACCAATCGATATGACGCCATCACCCACATCAAACATGCCCTGAAAGCCAACAACCTTGCCTCCGGTTTCGGCGACCAAACAAACCTCCGCTTCCTCGCGATAGTGCGCATCAAAATCTTCGACGCTGTACTCCTCCTCGTAGGCTGTTGTGCCGCCCTGACGGATAATGAAGTTCACAATATCTGTGCAAGTGGCCGCATCGCGACGTTCCATCGGTCGAACAGTAAACATCAGAGTGGCTTCAACAACGTCTCATGCATTTCAATGAATTCCTCGCGGACCTCCATTGGTGGTCTGAGTGTCAGAGTCAGCTCTTCAATCAGTTTCGCATCCACCTTTCCGAAGAACTTTGTGGCTTCATTTTCAGAGAACCCCGCAAGCTGTGTCGCTTCCATCCAAGCGCTGATTTTGTCCGCACTTTTGATCTTACGTTTGATCGCTTGGGGGATCTTGGCGGGCAACCCGAACCGAAGATGGATCGCAGTCGCCAATCGTTCATCCAAATCTTCGTATCCTGGCCCGACCGCGGCTTTCACTGGCGAAATCATATCGCCAATCACATACTCTGGCGCATCGTGAAGGAGCGCTGCAAGTATCCATTTCTTCGGAATCTTAGGCTCCATCCGTTTCAGGATTTTAGTGACCAGAATGGAGTGTTCGGCAACCGAATACGCAAAATCGCCTTTCGTTTGACCGTTCCATCGCGCAACGAAAGATAGCCCATGTGCAATATCCTCAATCTCGATATCCATTGGCGTCGGGTCAAGCAGGTCCAGCCTGCGACCAGACAGCATCCTTTGCCATGCTCTTTTCTGCGCCATGCTCGTTCCCAAACGGACCTAAAAGCTCTGCCAATACACCATATTGTCGATACTGCTTACCCGTGTTATCCGCCAGCCAAACATAGCGCAAAGGTGCATGAAAATGACGACTGACTATATTGTCAAAGACATTGAACTCGCGGCATTTGGCAGGAAAGAACTCGACATCGCTGAAACCGAAATGCCGGGCCTGATGGCCATTCGTGCGGAGTATGGGGACAGCAAGCCATTGAAAGGTGCGCGGATTGTTGGGTCGCTCCACATGACGATCCAAACGGCTGTTTTGATTGAGACTTTGGTTGAGCTTGGCGCAGATGTGCGCTGGGCGTCTTGCAACATCTTCTCCACGCAAGACCACGCGGCTGCGGCGATTGCTGCTGGCGGCACGCCTGTTTTTGCGATTAAGGGCCAGACCTTGGTAGAGCATTGGGACTACCTCGATAGATCCTTCATGTTCCCAGACGGTCCAAACTTAATTCTGGACGACGGCGGCGATGCGACACTTTACGTTCTGCTTGGCGCACGTGCCGAAGCTGGTGAAGAGATCATCCCAGTCCCGCAGTCCGAAGAAGAAGCTGTGATCAAAGCGCAGATTGCGAAACGGATGGAAGCGAGCCCGGGCTGGTTCACCAAGACTAAAGAGCAGATCATCGGTGTGTCTGAAGAGACAACAACCGGTGTTCACCGACTCTATGATCTGCACAAGAATGGCCAACTTCCGTTCCCGGCGATCAACGTGAACGATTCTGTCACAAAGTCGAAGTTCGACAATAAGTACGGCTGTAAAGAGTCACTGGTCGACGGCATCCGCCGTGCGACCGACACGATGATGGCCGGTAAAGTTGCGGTTGTGATGGGCTACGGCGACGTGGGCAAAGGCTCCGCCGCTTCCCTGCGTGGCGCAGGTGCGCGCGTGAAAGTCACAGAGGTGGACCCGATCTGTGCATTGCAGGCCGCGATGGACGGTTTTGAAGTTGTCCTGCTCGAAGATGCGTTGGCGGACGCTGACATCTTCATCACGACCACCGGCAACAAGGACGTCATCCGTATCGAGCACATGCGCGAGATGAAGGATATGGCGATCGTCGGGAACATCGGGCACTTCGACAACGAAATCCAAGTCGCTGCACTGAAGAACCACAAGTGGACGAACATCAAAGAGCAGGTGGACATGATCGAGATGCCGAATGGCAATCGTCTGATCCTGCTGTCCGAGGGGCGTCTTTTGAACCTTGGCAACGCAACTGGCCACCCATCTTTTGTGATGTCGGCCTCCTTCACCAACCAAGTGCTGGCGCAGATCGAACTTTGGACCAAGGGCGACGAATATCAGCCTGGCGTCTTTATCCTGCCCAAGCATCTGGATGAGAAAGTGGCGCGCCTGCACCTCGAGCGGATCGGTGCAAAGCTCTCAAAGCTCGACAAAGAGCAAGCCGACTATATTGGCGTCACTGTAGATGGGCCGTTCAAGTCAGAGCATTACCGGTACTAAGTGCCTGACGGAAAGTTTCAGATTGGCCGCATGACGATCGTTCGTGCGGCCTTTTTGTTTGTCATCATACTCCTATGTTGAGCAATCGGTGTCGCGCTCTTTCACCCTGACAGCCATCTGCCAGATGAATGGTATCCGTTTCGACCTTTGAATGTCATGGGTAGGATCACGCCGCTGACAAATTGGAAGCTGTCGAAGGTCCGTGCGAGTCCAGAACTTTGTTTGGCGGTTGTAAGTGCGGCAACCAACATCTCCCCACTGGATGACAAGGTGGAGTCGGAAAACTGTGAGAGCAGCAACCGAGTTTCATTCTCAAGGGTCGGTCAAACGCGGCTCTCTGAACTTGAGACTTCATGTCAAACGATATTGGCCTTGGCTATGTGGGAAAGTCATAGTTTACAGCTCCGCGCCGACGAAATTTTCGGAACCGAAGTCACCCGCATTATGCCCGCGATCAAGATCATCGCCACGAATGCCATGATGTGGGGAGTGGTGTGACGTTCTCTGGCCGACTGTTTTCATCCACTTTGATGTTTGCCGCTTCCACCTATAGTTTTGACAACGCCATGTATTATGCCGCCCCAAACGCAAATCTGGCGATTGCTGCGACGATTACTGAAAGATATCCCATTGTGCCCTACCTTAGAGCTAAGAGCAGTTTGCGCCCCAAAACGTCGCAGGGCTAGGGGTTTGTTTCGCCTAATTCGCAGACAATTTGCCATTCCCTGTCGGTGACGGGTTGCACTGAAAGCCGGGAGTTTTTGACCAAAACCATCTCTGAAAGATGTGGATCCGCTTTGATCATGTCGAGCGTGACCGGCTTCTTGAAGGGTCGAACCGCTCTGACATTAACGCAATCCCAACGCGCATCGTCTGTGGTGCTGTCGGGATGAGATTCTGCGCAAACTTCGACGATCCCCACGATCTCAAGCCCTGTGCGTGAATGATAATAAAAGCCTGTGTCGCCCTGCTTCATCGCGCGCATGTTGTTGCGGGCTTGGTAGTTGCGAACGCCATCCCACTCTTCACCAGCCTCACCCTTTGCTGTCAAGTCGTCCCAGCCAAAAACATCGGGTTCCGATTTGAAAAGCCAATGTGCCATCAGCCGATCACCTTGTTCCATGCTTCGATGCGCACATCCGCGAACAAGCCCGCTTGTGCATATGGGTCGTCAGCCGCCCAAGACTTCGCGTCGTCAAGTGTGTCACATTCCAAAATGATGAGGGAGCCGTGCATTGTCCTCTCCGGATTAACGAAGGGTCCGGCCATGCGCACTTCTTTTGAGGCTTTCAAATATTCGACATGCGCTGGGCGATTGTCGAGGCGGGTTTGAAACGCGCCTTCTTTGTCTTTTGTGATGACAGCATAAAGCATGTTCATTCCTCTCTCAGTGGCCGGGCGATCAGGTGTGCCAAGGCATCTTGGATGGTGATATCCCCGTTGCAGACTACTGCGATGACTTTTGAAACCGGTAGATCAAGATCGTGGGTGCGCGCAAGATCAACGACTGCGCGGGCGGTTGTGACCCCCTCCACTGTCTTCGATGGATCAGGCGTTTCTCCCGCGCCGAGCGCCAGCCCATAGGAGAAGTTTCGGGACAGGCTTGATGTGCAGGTCAGAACAAGGTCGCCAAATCCGGCTAGTCCATTCAGGGTTTTGGGGTCTGCGCCGAGAGTTGTGGCCAAAACCTGCATCTCACCAAACCCGCGGGTCATCATGGCAGCGCGGGCGCTATCGCCAAGCCCTGCGCCAATCGCGCCGCCTGCGCCGATGGCAATGACGTTCTTAAGGGCACCGCCCATTTCGGCGCCAATTACATCAGTGGTTCGGTAGATGCGGAGGTCTTCGGTCGTGAGGGCGTGCTGAAGAAGCTCGCCATGTTCTGCGTCTGATATCGCGAGGGTGAGGGCTGTCGGTCGCCCAATGGCGATGTCATCGGCGAACGATGGACCGGTCAAGATGCCTGCGCGCGCATTTGGAATGGTCGTTGAGATTACGGTTGTCGGGCCAGCGAGGGTCTTCAAATCAATGCCCTTGCAGCACGCGATCAGGAATTTGTCAGAGAGTGCTTCTGAATTCGCGTCTAGGAAGGTGCCAAGCTTCTGGGTCGGAATGGCCAACAGCACTGCATCTGCGTCAGCCACTTTGGAAACAGAGCCTGAGACTTTCAGGTTTTCAGGAATTGGAGCGTTTGGGAGGCGAGGTGAAACCCCATCGTGTTTGATTTGAAGGGCGGCTGCTTCATTACGAGCGACCAGTGTAATGTCCTTACCAGTCCGAGCCAATGAAATCGCCAAGGCTGTCCCGAATGCGCCCGCACCTGCAACGGCAATCTTCATGCTTTGGCCCCCTTCTTTCCATATCCCAGCATGGCGGGGCTTTGCGTATCAAGTGGCCAGCGGGGCCGCGCAGAAAGCGTCATGTCGTCCTGTTCACCTGCGTTGAACCGTTGCAGTCCAGCGAATGCGATCATGGCAGCATTGTCAGTGCAATACTTGAGGGGTGGTGCCACGAATTTCGAATCGAATTCTTCAGCAACCTCTTGGAGCCGCGCACGGATCAGCTGATTGGCTGCGACACCACCGGCTACGGCAAAGCTACGGTGGGCAGGCTTTTCTTCAAGGTAGCGCTGCAAAGCACGTTTTGATTTCTCGAACAGGATGTCCGCAACAGCGCCCTGAAAGCTCTCTGCAAGGTCGGCTTGATCGCTGGCAGTGATCGTATTGTCCCCGCCCAATCGCTCATCCCTTGCGCGCAAGAGCGCGGTCTTGAGGCCGGAAAATGACATATCACATCCGGGCTTGTTCAGCAGCGGGCGGGGCAGGGGGATTCGCGACCCGTCACCGTTGCGAGCGGCCTTCTCGATATTGGGGCCGCCAGGTTGTGGCAATCCGAGCAGGCGGGCGGCCTTGTCAAAAGCCTCTCCCGGGGCATCGTCTATCGTCCCGCCGATCCGAGTGAACCTGTCGGCGCTGTGCGCGATCAGGAATTGGCAGTGCCCACCTGAAACGAGGAGGATCAGATAAGGAAAAGGCACGTCCTCTTCGATCATTGGCGACAACGCGTGTCCGGCCAAATGGTTCACACCGATGAGCGGCACATTCAAGGCCGCACTCAGACCCTTCGCACTCATAACGCCAGAGACAACGCCGCCAATCAAACCAGGACCCGCGGTTGTGGCGATGACGCTTATCTCTTGCAGTTTGACACCGCTTTGCGTGATCGCCTCTTCAACCGCCAAATCCAGCTTTTCAACATGCGCGCGTGCAGCAAGTTCAGGGACGACACCACCAAACATGCGGTGCAATTCGTCTTGACCCATGACGACGGACGACAAGACCGACACGCCGCCATAATCCTGACGAAGAACAGCCGCGGCGGTGTCATCACAGCTGCTTTCTATTCCAAGGATGTAGGTGGGCTTGGGCATTTGCGGCTTCGCTTAGGTCTGATTTCGGGTAACATGCCATAGATCAACCGACAATGACGAGATCGGAATGCGCCAACCCATCCTTCTGCTGTGCCGTCCCGAGCGTCAATCACTGTCTTTTCAGGCAGAGGTCGAGGCGCGTCTTGGCGGCTCAGTTGAATGCGTGATCTCCCCCGCTTTTTGGATCGAAAGGCTAGAGGTCTCCTTGCCAAATCATGAAGGCCCTTTGATCTTCACATCACCAAATGCGGTCGCATGCGCGCAAAACCTGAGCCTCTCTATGCCAAGACTGGCCTATTGTGTGGGTGACGCCACCACTGAACTGGCGCGAGAGGCTGGCTTTGACACGCGCAATGCCAAGGGAACCAATGCTGAACTCGTCCAATTGGTCATGGCTGACAAGCCGGTTCAACCACTCCTCCATATCTCTGGCGAACAGGTGACGGGCGATCTCGTGAGTGATTTGAATGCTGTAGGCATCAAGGCAGAGCGTCTTATTGTGTATCGACAGGTCCAACAACCTCCCACCGCCGCGTTTCAGCAAGCGATTGAGGGGAGCGGACGTGTCGTCCTTCCCGTATTTTCGCCGCGATCTGCCTTGATACTTGAGGAACTTAATATCCGTTCAGGCGTTCAGTTCGTCGCAATGAGTGAGAACGTAGCGTCGGTGGTTGTCGGATTGGGGGGAAGCAACATACATGTCGCGCGTTCGCCTGATTTATCTGACATGCTCGATCTAACGTGCGAGCTTTTGTCCTGATCTGACGTCTCTCCCGGTCACTTGAGGGTCAAAGATAAGCAAGGTAGCCTCAAGGGCGTTTAAGAGAATCCCTTTTAAATTCAAAAGGACCGGTTGTGGCGAAGAAACCATCTCCAAAACCCAAGAAAAAGACTGACGATGTCGTCGATGCTGAAGTTGTGCAGGACCAAGAATCCTTGGAGCCACAGCCTGAAGAGGTGGAGGCAGGTCCTGAGGAAGTGGAAACAGTAGAGCCCGACAAGGAATCTATCACACCCCCGGCATCTGAACCGCAAGTGGTCGAAGTACGCCGTGGCGGAACCATCGCGATGGTTATCGGGGGTCTTGTCGCCGGCGCAATCGGTTACGGAATCACAACATATTTCCCGCTGCTGTCGAATCACGACCAAACGGCGGAACTTGCAGCACTGCAAACCGAGATCTCGAACCTGAAAGATCAGGTGGCGGGGTTGCCCGCCCCAAATGATATTACGCCGTTGACAGATGAAGTCTCCAGTCTTGCGAGTACAGTTGAAGCGGCTCAGTCAGAAACAGTGGCGGCGCTCACAGCCCTGACCGAGCGGGTAGAGATGATCGAGAAACAGCCAAATGGGGACGGAACCCTGCAAGAGGCTGCGATTGCTGCCTATGAACGTGATATTCAGGCGCTGCGCGATCAACTGGTTGATCAGCAAGCAGCGATGGACGACATGATGAGTGCCGCGGAAGCACAACTTCAGGTGACACAAGATGAGGCTCAAGCGATTGAGGCGCAAATTATCGCTGCGGCACGTGCAGCTACCGCACGGTCGGCGATTGCGCGCATCCATACAGCCTTGGACAGTGGGGTGTCTTATGGCGCGGTTTTGGCTGAGTTAGAGCAAGTCAGCGATGAGCCGCTGCCAGAGAATCTTGCTGCGGGAAAAGACGGTGTCGCGACCGTCTCCGCGTTGAGCGACGCCTTTCCTGATGCCGCTCGGTCAGCCTTGTCCGTTGCCCGTGCCGAAGGCGCATCTGGAGAGGACAGTTCCGGTTTCAAAGCGTTCCTTAAAAACCAATTCTCCGTCCGCTCGGTCGAGCCGCAAGATGGCACAAGTGCTGATGCAGTTTTGTCCCGCGCTGAGGCTGCCGTGAATTCGGGCCGGATCAATGATGCGCTGGCCGAGATTTCTAGCTTGCCAGAAGTCGCCCGCGTAGAACTGTCTGACTGGGTTGCCGAGGCTGAACGCCGTGCCGCTGCCGTTGATGCAGCCAACAGCCTCTCCTCAAAATACAACGTCAACTGAAAGCCGCTGATATGATTTGGTCCCTTATCAAGATTTCTGTGTTCATTCTGGCGGTGATTGTGCTCACGTTTGGGGCAACGCTGCTGATGGACATGCCTGGCGGTGCGACGATCCAGATGGGCGGGCAAGAAGCGACGTTTGGCCCGCTGGAACTGGCGATTGGCTTGGTGCTCTTGGTCGTGGCAGTTTGGCTTGGTCTTAAGCTGCTTTCGTTTCTTGTTGCCACCTTCCGCTTTTTCAACGGCGATGAGACAGCGATTTCTCGATACTTCGACCGGAATAGGGAGAAGAAGGGCTATGAAGCCTTGTCCGAAGGCATGCTGGCCTTGGCATCTGGAGAAGGTCATTTGGCACTGACGAAAGCTGCGCGTGCTGACCGTTACTTGGATCAGCCTCAACTCATAACGCTCCTCACTGCGCAAGCGGCGGAGATGACTGGCGATAAGAAGAAAGCGGAAGAGAGCTATAAGAAGCTGCTGGAGTCCGACAAGACGCGCTTCGTTGGTGTCCGTGGGATCATGAAACAAAAGCTCGCCGCGGGGGATACAGAAACGGCGATGGCGCTTGCGCAAAAGGCATTTGCGCTGAAACCAAAGCATGAAGAAACTCAAGACGTCCTTTTGAAGCTGCAAGCTGAGAAAGAGGATTGGGTTGGAGCGCGCGATACTTTGGGCGCGAAGTTGAAGGCTGGCTACCTGCCGCGCGATGTTCACAAACGGCGCGACGCCGTGCTCGCCCTGTCGTCTGCGAAGGACATTTGGGAAGAGGGCAACAGTGTCAAAGTGCGCGAAATCGCGATCGAAGCCAACCGTCTGTCACCAGATCTTATACCAGCGGCGATCATGGCGGCTAAGGCCTACATCAAAGATGACAAACAGCGGTACGCGTCCCGCGTTCTATCGAAGGCATGGGGCGTGCAGCCTCATCCTGATTTGGCTGCAACTTTTGCTTCTATAGTTCTGACAGAAACACCGGTTGAGCGGATCAAGCGGTTCAAGACTTTGACAAAACAGAACCCTGATCACGCCGAGACGAAGATGCTGCTGGCGGAATTGAACTTGGCCGCAGAAGACTTCCCAGCAGCCCGAAAGGCGCTGAGTAACTTGGTCGATGAAGACCCGACAGCGCGGTCGCTCACGATCATGGCTGCGATTGAACGCGGCGAGGGTGCTGATGAAGCAGCGGTTCGCGGCTGGCTGGCAAAGGCGGTCTCTGCGCCACGTGGTCCACAGTGGATGTGTGACAATTGCCAACACATCGAAGCAAAATGGTCTGCGACCTGTTCGAACTGCAGATCGATTGACACGCTCACATGGAAGCGACCACCTGAGGCTGAGGTAGTCTCACCGACAGGGGCGGAGATGTTGCCATTGATTGTCGGACCCGATCCTCAGTCCGCTGAAGTTGTCGAAGTTAATAACAAAGGTGATGAAGAGACGCTTGTCACCTAGCCTCTTTTCGTTCTTGAAAAGCAGTGCTAGGGACGTTTTGTGCCGCTGTAGCTCAGCTGGTAGAGCACGTCATTCGTAATAATGGGGTCGTAGGTTCGAGCCCTATCATCTGCACTATTTCCCCGACCTTTCGTTGATCAGAGTTCTGTCGTGGCGTTCCCAAATACCAAGCGATTGGTAGAGCCACGTGTCGGAAGTTTCAAATCCACAAAGTTCATTTGGTCGCAACTTGACCCAACTTCCTGGTTTGACAATTGAAATCTTGTTTATAGGCTGACCTGATACCGCCAAAGCCTGGGGAGGGGCTATGCTGCGCGTTAATGATGTTCATTTATCCTTTGGAGGAGTGAAGGCGCTGCAGGGTGTGTCCTTTGAGGCAAAGGCGGGTGAGATCACCGGCGTGATCGGGCCAAACGGTGCTGGAAAGACGTCTTTGTTCAATGTGATCTCAGGGTTTTATGCTGCTGACAAAGGCACGGTGACTTTTGGTGGTAAGGATATATCTGGCCTTAGCCCCAACAAGCGGGCCGAACTTGGCATGGCGCGGACATTTCAGAATATCGCGCTTTTTCGGGGGATGACAGTTCTCGATAATATCAAACTTGGCAGTCACACACGGTTGGATGCGACGGTTTGGTCGGCGCTGCGGTACTTTGGCTCCGCCCAGAAAGAGGAGCTTGCCCTACGGCAAGACCTTGAAGAGCGGGTGATCGACTTTCTTGAGATTGACCACATTCGCAAAGCACCCATTACTGCGCTGCCCTATGGTTTGCAGAAACGGGTGGAGCTTGCCCGTGCTATGGCGATGAAGCCAAAGATCCTTTTGCTTGATGAGCCGGTTGCCGGAATGAACCGCGAAGAGACGGCGGATATGGCAAGGTTCATCCTAGATGTTCAGGAAAAGTTTGGTACAACGATCCTGTTGGTCGAGCATGATATGAACCTTGTGATGGATATCTGCTCACACATCGTTGTTCTGAATTTTGGCAGGCAGATTGCGCAGGGAACGCCGGAAGAGATTTTAAAGCATCCGGACGTGATTGATGCCTACCTTGGACAGGCGGCTTAATGGGTCAGTTCATTCAGTTCACGATTAACGGACTCATGTCAGGTGCGATTTATGCGCTGATTGCTCTGGGCATTATCGCTGTCTACAAAGCCACCCGTGTCGTCAATTTCGCGCATGGCTATGTCATCATGATAGGGGCTTATTTCTATTATACTTTCGCAGTCATCCTGCCGTCTGCGGATTGGTTTCCCGCGCTGAGGTTTTCACCAGAGTGGCTGACAAAAGCAAAGGCAGAGGCCGCGATGTTTTCGCCAGCCGCTGCTTGGCTCAGTTGGTTGGAGAATTTGCCAAGGATCGTGTTTGGATTGGTGGCCGCTGTCATTGCCTCCGGCATCCTGGCGCGATTGATAGAGCGGTTCTTGATGCGGCCTTTGTTGGGGCAATCACAGTTTGCGATGATCATGATTACTGTCGGGCTGATCTCCGTCTTGTCAGGGATCAAGTCGGTGTTGTGGACAGGGGACGCGGCATCGGTGCCTCATCTGGCCCCAAACCCAGCGCTCAGGTTTGAATTGTTCGGATCCCCCATTTTCATATTTGGCGCCAACTTGGTGAGCATGGGGATTGCCATCGCGATCTTTGGGACCATCGTCTTGTGGCTTCGCCGATCTTCTGCGGGTGTCGCAATGCGGGCCGCGTCAGAAGATCAATCTACGGCTTATTCCATGGGTATCTCTGTCCCGCGCGTTTTTGCGCAAGCCTGGGTGCTGGCCGCCGCGACAGGTGCGGTTGCTGGGGCGATCCTCGCAGCGCGTGATGGCGTCTCCCCCTCCCTTGGGCTTTTTGGGTTTTCCGTTCTGGCCATCGTCTTGATGGGTGGGCTCGATAGCTTCATCGGCGTCTTTATCGCCTCACTCGTAGTGGGTGTTTTGGAGGCGCTCGTTCAATGGCAATTGGGCGGTGATTGGGTTGAGATCACACCCTACGTCGCCGTTTTGATTGTCATCTTGATTCGACCGCACGGCCTGATGGGTTCGAAAGAGGTGGAGCGGTTATGATTAACGGCAATTACAAAACCACCTATGCCGCTGATGAGCAGATCATCAACAACGCTTACAAAGCCGTCTTTGTTTGGGGTTTGGCTGCTTTGGCCGGGCTCTTTCCATTTGTTGCGAATGATTATTTGATCCTTATCGCCTGCCAATACGGGATCATGGTAATTGCCGTTGTCGGTGTGAATGTTGTGACCGGCTACACCGGTTTGGTGTCGCTGGGACACGCAGGATTTGTTGCGATTGGGGCTTATGGCGTGACGGTGCTGCACCAGTTGCTAGCGCTGACGTCGATACCGACCGGCCTTCATGCCTTCTTGGCCATTCCAGGCGCGATGGCATTGGCGGCTGTCATTGGCATCATCGTTGGACTGCCGTCGCTGCGGGTCAAAGGCGTGTATCTGGCCGTCGCGACATTGAGCTCGAATTTCATCATCATCTTTGTCATCGAGCTGGATGCTTTGGCCGCATGGACAGGTAGCAAAACAGGACTGACCACCGTGGACCCCAGCCTGTTCGGATGGGTCTTGGACACACAGCGGGAAGTTTTTGCGGTGATTGCGGCTATGGCCTTTGTGACGGTCTTGCTTGTGCAGAACCTCTTTCGGACACGGGTCGGCAGAGCGTTCATCGCGATCCGTGAGCGGGACTATTCAGCGGAGCTGCTCGGCGTATCTTTATTGCGGTATAAGCTGACAAGTTTTTCAATCTCTGCAGCCTGCTGCGGTCTAGCTGGCGCGATGTTTGCGTATTTCTACGCTAAGGTGCTGCCTGAGCAGTTTGAGCTTATGCTGTCGCTGCAACTTGTCGCGGCGCTGATTGTTGGGGGGATGGGGCGCACGATGGGGCCGGTGTTCGGGTCACTTATCATCGTGCTCGCGCCCGAAATTCTTAAGCTGACACTGGGGGCGCTTGTTGGCGATTCCATCCAAGCGGCGCAAATCCGTGCTCCGCTTCAAGAGATTATCTTTGGTGCTCTCATCATCGGTTTCATTATGTTTGAACCACTGGGCATCACACAAATATCTGACCGCGTGTTCAGGGCGCTAAATCGCTGGCCCTTCGCGCGCGGTTAATCAAGTAAAACGGGAGGAAGAAAATGACACAATCGAATATCACACGACGCGGAATGCTCGGCGCAGTCGCTGCCGGTGCCAGCGTTCTGGCAATGCCGACTGTTCTTCGGGCGCAGTCATCTGAGTACATCATTGGCGCATCGCTGCCTCTGACAGGGCCTTTCGCAACTGCAGGTAAGCTGATCGCGCCTGCGTTCTCGCTTTACCAAGCGATGATCAATGCGGAAGGCGGGATCAATGGCGTTAACATCAAGATCGTTACCGAAGACTCAGGCTATGTCGCGACCAATGCGCTTGCCAACTACCAGCGTCTGTTGGCGTCAGAGGGCAAGAACGTCGTCGCCTACTACGGTGATTCAACCGGCTTCATGAAGCTTGTTGGGCCAGAGCTGAAGGGCGATCAGGCGCGGATGATGACGTCGACATCTTTTGCGACTGAGCTTGCCAACCCTGAAACGCATCCATACCAGTTCATGTCCGGCCCAACCTACGCTGATCAGTTCGACATCCTGTTGCAGGACATCGCGGCTAAGGGGGGCAAAAGCGTTGCGTTCATCCATTCCAATAATGAGTTCGGCACCGATCCGTTGGAGCACGGCAAAAAGCGCGCGGCAGAGCTGGGGATTGACGTTGTTCTTGTTGAAGCCACCAAGACACAAGGCGCAGATATTCCAACGCACGTCACAAAGCTGGCGCAGGCCAACCCCGACTACTGCATCTTGCAGGGCTACGTGACCGGTGTCTGGCCACAACTGATTGGCGGTGCCCGTCAGTTCGGTTTGGCAACCAAATTCATGGGCACCTTCTGGGGCATGGAAAAGCTGATCGCCGACCGCGTGACGGCGGAAGCCGGGCCATTTCTCGATGGGTATCAGGGCGTGATGCCGTATCGCTATTCCTACGATCAGGAAGACGCGCCGCGCCTCCAGCAGATTGCTGAGATGTCCAAGACGATGTTTGCTGGCACACCGCTGGAAAACTATATGCCGACATGGGGACTGCAGGCGTTTGCATCGCTTGAGTTGCTGACCATCGCGTTGAAACGCAACGCTGATGCTGGCTTGGAAATGTCCAACGCTGACAATATCGCTGCGGCTTTGGCGACGGTCAAAGATGTCAATTTGGGCGGCTACTATGGCAAGAACGTCTCGATCGAGAACAACAAAGTCGGGATCGGTCGCGTGTATCAGTACTCCGCTGAGTCGCGTTTGTTCACGCCAACCTCCGATTGGTTGACTGTGTAGAAGACTGTGCCGCCGGGCTCAGCTCGGTTGGCAACTCACTTCCGCAAAGGTGACAACTGTTGCTGAAGATCGAAAATATTGAAGTTGTGTACCATCACACAATTCAGGCGCTGCGGGGTCTTTCTTTGGAAGCGCCCAAAGGCAAGATCGTTGCTTTATTGGGGTCAAACGGTGCGGGCAAAACAACGACGCTAAGAGCAGCGACGCGCCTGTTGGAACTGGAAAACGGTCGAGTCTGCGAAGGGCTGATTGAGTTTAACGGCAAGCCCGTTTCATCGATGACACCCGATGGATTGGTGCACGAAGGGCTGTTTCACATTCGTGAGGGGCGGCGAATATTCACGGAACTGACCGTGGAAGAAAACTTGCTGGTTGCGGCCAATGCGCTGCGGTCGCGGTCCGCGAAACCAAACTATGACAAGGTCTATGAATTCTTCCCGCGGCTGAAAGAGCGCAGGACGCAAACCGCTGGATATTTGTCCGGCGGTGAACAACAAATGTTGGCCTTTGGCCGTGCGATGGTGGCAGAGCCATCGATGATCTTGATGGATGAACCTTCACTAGGCTTGGCCCCGAAGATCATCGCTGAGATTTTTGAAACCGTCCGCAGACTGAATGCCGAAGACGGGGTTGGGATTCTGTTGGTGGAACAGAACGCACAAGTGGCCTTTTCCCTGGCAGACTACGGATACATCATGGAGGGCGGCCAGATCGTTCTCGAAGGTGAGGTGTCAAAGCTGCAAAACGACCCCGATGTGCGCAGCTTCTATCTGGGCATGAGTGCGGATGACGAAGCGCGGGAAAGCTTCCGAGATGTAAAGCACTACAAGCGACGCAAACGGTGGCTCAGCTGATGATACAAAAGATCAATGCATTCGAGCAACAAGGATTTCGGACCAGCGTTCAAGTCATCGCGGATCATGCGAAAGCCTCCCCAGACCTGGTTGCGATGCGGCAGAAGCGGTTTGGCATTTGGAATGAAACGACTTGGCTTGAGCTTCACCATAAAGTTCGCTCGCTCGCCTCTGCCCTGATCGAACTTGGTGTAAAGCCAAATGACAAAATCGGCATCTTGTCAGAGAACCGTCAGGAATGGGTTCTGACGCAGTTCGCAGCACAAGCCGCCGGAGCGGTGGTGGTGGGAATGTACCCAACAAGCCCCGCGGCAGAATTGGACCACCTTATTAATGCCTCTGAAACGGAGCTTCTCTTTATCGAGGATCAGGAGCAGTTTGACAAAATCGTTGAACTGTCGGGCAAGGCGGAGCATCTGAAAAGATTGGTGGTCTTTGAGCCAAAAGGGCTGAAGGAGCAAGACTTCCTTGGCCTCATGGAATTTGATGATCTCTATACGCTCGGCGCTGAAAACCTAGAAAAGAACGGGGCGGCGCTTGATCGACGCCTTGAGGCAATCGCGCCCGATGATACTGCGCTGATGGTCTTCACCTCGGGATCGACGGGCGCGCCGAAGGCCGCCGAAATCAGTCACAACAACTTCTTTGTGGCCGGATCTTTGGCGTATGAATTCTTCGATGACCTGCCAGCCAACAGCAACATCTTGAGCTATCTGCCGCTGTGCCACGTGGCGGAGCAAAACATGACCGTCGTCAATTGTTTGGCGGGTCGCCACACGATGAACTTTGGGGAAAGCCTGCGCACAATCACCTTGGATCTGCGCGATGTTGCGCCGCAGTTGTTCTTTGGCGTTCCGCGCATTTGGGAAAAGATGCAGGCGGGCCTGATGGTTCAGTTGCAAACCAATTCACGGCTCCGCCGGTTCTTGACTGGACTGGCGCTGCGGTCCGCCCAGCGCCGTCAGGACACACCGCGGGCCAAGTGGTCGATGGGCCAGAAGATTTCTTTCCGGTTTTGGGACGCGCTCGTCTATCGGCATATGAGGTCATACCTCGGCCTTGGTCGCGTTCAGATCGCATTGACGGCCGCAGCGCCCATCTCAGAAGAGCTGCTGGTCTTCCTGCGGGGGATCGGCATGAACATCCGCGAAGTTTGGGGCATGACGGAAACAAGCGGTGCCGCAACCCTGCAACCCGATTGGGGCGAGTGCGAAGGGCGGGTGGGGTTCATTCCTTCTGCTATGCAAGCCAAGATCGCCGACGATGGGGAGCTTTTGTTCAAAGGCGGCCTCGTCTTCAAAGGCTATTACAAGAACCCAGAAGCAACGGCAGATACAATTGTCGATGGGTGGCTGCACACGGGCGACATCGCCAAGCAGTTTGCTGATGGGTCATTTGCGATTGTGGATCGCAAAAAGGACATCATGATCAATGCGGCTGGTAAAAACCTAACACCTTCCTTGATCGAAAATACGATGAAGGCGTCACCTTATGTCAAGGAATGCATCGTCATTGCGGACAAGCGGCCCTATGTCACTGCCATGATCCAGATTGATTTTGATACGGTGCGGCTTTGGGCTGAGGCGCAGAATATCACCTACACGACGTTCCGGTCGTTGGCGGAACATCCTAAAACAGTCGCGCTTATCGATCAGGAAGTTGCATGGCGAAACAAGAACCTCGCCCGTGTTGAGCAGATCAAGAAGGTTTGGTTGCTACCAAAGGAATTGGACCACGACGATGGCGAAGTGACCGCCACAATGAAGGTCCGGCGATCAAAGATCACTGAGGTCTACCATGCAGAAATAGAGCGGTTGTACGCCGCGTGAGCGCTGCGCTTTAGGATTTCCGCGCACCCTCTGACGACGCAACACGCGGGACCAATGCGCGCACAAGGCTTTTCATTTCAAGGACGCCCACCGGCTCCCCGTTCTTTGTCACCGTGTAGCTGTGGGTCGTGTCACCACCCGACCTCGCGATCATGTTTTCGAGTGAGTCGTTCTGATCAACTTCGCCATGTGAATTTTTCGGTGGCTTGGCGCCATTCAATGGCTCCATCACGGAGCGGACTTTGAGAACGCGGGCGCGGTTGATGTCACTGACGAAGTCTTCGATGTAGGGATCGTTTGGCTCCAAAAGGATGCCTTGCGGTTCACCCTGCTGTACCACGCGACCGTCCTTCAAGATCACCAGATGGTCGGCGAGTTTCAGCGCCTCGTCCAAGTCGTGGGTGATGAAGATGATAGTCTTGTGAAGCTCCTTTTGAAGCTCCAGCAACAAGTCCTGCATGTCCGTGCGGATCAGCGGGTCGAGGGCGGAGAATGCTTCGTCCATCAGCATGATATTAGTGTTTGCTGTCAGTGCGCGGGCAATGCCCACACGTTGCTGCATACCGCCCGACAGTTGCGCAGGATAGTGGTTTTCATATCCAGACAGCCCAACGCGGGCGAGCCATTTCATCGCCTCCCGCTCCTGGTCAGCATCGGGCTCCCCGCGCACTTTTATCGCCATCGCGGCGTTCTGCAAAACGGTGCGGTGCGGCAGCAGTGCAAACTTTTGAAACACCATCGACATCTTGTTCTGGCGCAATTCGCGCAGACCACTTTCGGACAGCTTCGTGACATCTTGGCCGTCGAGGAGGATTTCCCCATCCGTTGGTTCGATGAGACGGTTGAGATGGCGGATGAGTGTCGATTTACCTGAGCCCGAAAGGCCCATGACGACGGTGATTTCACCTTCTTGCATGTCGACATTGATGTCTTGCAGGCCGAGCACGTGCTTGTGTTCCACAAGTAACTGTTCTTTACCGACTCCGTTCTTGACGTGGGTCAGGGCAAGGCCCGGTTCTTTGCCGAAGATTTTATAGAGGCCGCGCAGGCGAACTTTGGGGTCTTTGGTCATCTATCGTCCGTCCGCTTAGTGTTTCATGTTGGTCATGTCGACGCGGCTCAAGGCCGCTTTCGACACGCGGTCAAGGATGACAGCAAGCAACACAATTCCGATGCCCGCCACGATCCCGACACCAAGTTCGAGATTTCGGATGCCCCGTAAGACGTTCACACCCAGACCCGGTGCGGACACGAGGGAGGCGATCACAACCATCGCGAGGCTCATCATGATCGTCTGGTTCACGCCAGCCATAATGTTGGGAAGGGCCAGAGGAAGCTCTACCCCAACAAGTTTTTGTCGGGAGGTCATTCCGAACGCATTGGCCGCTTCAACAACGTCTTGGTCGACCAGCCGGATACCAAGGTCGGTCAGACGAATGACCGGAACGATGGCGTACAGAATGATCGCGATACCGTAGAGCTTTGACTCTGTCACCGAGAACAGGAAGATCAGCGGGATCAGATAAACAAAGGTTGGTAGCGTTTGGAGCAAGTCCAATATCGGCACGATCGACTTTTGTAATCGGTCCGATTTCGACATGGCAATCCCAATGGGCACGCCCAGAAGAACAGATATCCCCGTACAGACAAAGATGATCGAAAGCGTCTGCATCGCGACATCATAGTGGTCGACAAATGCCATCAGCAGGATGGAGAACGCCACGAAGATCGTGACTGGCTTGCTGCGGGAGGCATACCAAGAAACGGCAACCAGCACGGGGATCATGATCCACCAAGGAACGGCGTTAAACGTCCACAGCGCCCCGTCCAGCAACCAGCTCAATGGCTGGGTGATCGGGTCCAGAACAGTTTTGAGTGTGGGCTTGGCCGCGAGAAAGCTGTCTTCAATCCCTTTTGTCAGGTCGCGCGTTTGGCTGACTGCGCTACAGCTTTCGTTGAGGTTATCCAGAGAGGGGAATGGTAAGATTGGACCGGAGGCATCCTCACCACTGCTTTGCGCCAGCAAGTCCGCCATTGAGAGAGGGGCGTTTGACGCTTCTCCCCCGCACCAGTCCTCAAGACCCAAGGTCTTAAAGAGCCCGTCATAAAAAGCCATCGTCGTTCCCCTGAATGCAGCTGACCCTCCCGTACCAGTATGGCCGGAAGGGTCTTACTCTTAGTTGTTTGGCTTACTGCAGAAGTGCTGCAAGCTTGCCTTTGGCTTCGTCGTTCAGCCAGTCACCCCAAACGTCCTTGTAAGTTGTCAGGAAGTAAACGGCAGCTTCTTCGTTGGACGCGTTGTTGTCCAGACGCCAAGCCAGCACTTCACCCATCTGAGCGTTGGTGAAAGAGACGTTTTTCAGCAGTTCAGCCACTACTGGCTCACGCTCCATGAACGCGCCAGAAACAGCAGTTACAACCTTGGATGACGGGTAGGCGGAGAACACAGGGTTCGCGCAGTTTGCGTCACCGTTACATGTGTGACCTTCCGCGTCATACGCGGGCACTTCAACCTGAACCATTGGGTATTTGCCGAGCACGGCTGTTGGCGCCCAGTAATAGCCTAACCAAGGCTCCTTTGCGTCGTATGCCGCTGCGATGGAAGTTTGTAGAGTTTCACCAGAACCGTGCTGGAAACGCTCAAGGCCAGTGCCTTCGATGCCTGCAGCTTTCAGGTTGTTGTTGTTGATGATGTCGCAGGCCCAACCTGATGGGCAGTCATGGAACTTGCCGCCGACAGCCGCTGGGTTCGCCATGATGCCCTCCCATGTTGTCAGCTCTGGGTTGGATTCTGCGAGGTACGCAGGGATCCACCATGCTTCGACACCACCATCGGACAGCACGTCGGTCAGCTCGACCAATTTGCCTTCTTCCAGCAGGCCTTCGTAGGCAGGTGTGGAGTTTGCCCAAACCTCTGTCAGGATGTCAGGCTCGCCAGTTTCAGCAAGCGATGTAAGCGCTGGAACGGTGGAGGATGGAACCTGCTGAACGGTGCAGCCATAGCCCTGCTCCATCAAGAAGGCGGCAACAGCCGTTACAACTTGAGAAGAGGCCCAGTCCATCTGTGTGATAGAAACTTCACCACAATCTGCCTGAGCGGATGTTGCGGAAAGCAGACCAGCTGTTACAGCAGCTGATGCCAATTTGAATGTGTGTTTCATGTTTTTCTCCCTATTGAGGTCATTTTGCGTATGCGAGAGTTGGCAAAATGGTCCTCGCAGAGCATGCAGGAAAACCTGAAACTCACAAGTCAGAAAACGGCATTTGCGCATAAACAAGCGTTAAAGGTCGGTGCAGTTTCCGGATTAACAGCCCCGCCACCACAAGCGGAAACAACCATCAGAGCCACCAGTGCGGAGGATGCTTGGAAATTTAACATTAGAATTTCGCTCCTTTAGCAATCCCGAGACAAATACTGGCAAACTTGTGCTTTTTTGAGGCGATCAGCGGCCTTTCCAAACGGGATCGCGTTTTTCGGCGAAAGCACGGGCGCCTTCCAACTGGTCTTCGCTGCCATACAGGATGTCCACTGACCGCAATTGACGGTTAGTGATCCGGTTCATCGCGTCTTGAAATTTGGAACCCTCTGCGTCCCTCACAACCTCCTTGATGGCGGCATAAACCAAGGGTGGGCCGCTAGCGATCAGTCGGGCCAGTTCCCAAGTCCGCTCGATCAACGTTTCGGGCGCTGTGATTTCATTGACGAGGCCCCATTGCTTTGCTTCTTCCGCGTCAAACCAGCGGCCAGTCAACAAAAGCTCCATCGCGATGTGATAGGGGATGCGTTTTGGCAGTTTAATACTCGCCGCATCCGCCACAGTGCCGGACCGTAGTTCGGGTAGAGCGAAGGTGGCATGATCTGCGGCGATGATCATGTCGGCAGACAAGGCAAGCTCAAGCCCGCCGCCGCAAGCAATCCCGTTGATCGCCGCAATGACGGGCTTGTTTAGATCGCGCAACTCCTGCAGGCCACCGAAACCACCGACACCGTAGTCTCCATCAACAGCGTCACCGTCTGCCGCCGCTTTCAGGTCCCAGCCTGGGCAAAAGAATTTCTCCCCCGCTGCGGTGATGATGGCGACGCGCAGTTCGGGATCATCGCGAAACTCCGCAAAGACGTCACCCATGATCCGGCTGGTCGCCAGATCAATCGCATTTGCTTTCGGTCGATCCAGCGTGACCTCAAGAATGGCACCATCCCGTTTGGTTTTGATGGGGGACATTGGTTAGCTCCTTCTGATCAAAGCGTCGGCGGCAATTGCGCTGTCAGCAGTGCACATCAGTGGGTTGATCTCAACCTCTGATACGCAGTCTGCATTCTGTTCCACATAGGATTGGACCGCCATGATGGCGTCCAACAAGGCAGTCCGGTTGATCGCGGGTTTGCCGCGATAGCCGTTGAGGATAGGGGCGATGGCGAGGGTGCTGAGACCGGCGTCAATTTGATCTCGTGGCGTTGGGATCAGGAATGACACGGTATCTTTCAGAATCTCCGTCAGGACGCTACCTGCACCAATAGTTAAAACAAACCCGTGTGCCGGATCGCGGACAACGCCAATGATTAGTTCGGCAAGCGTGCCTTGCACCATTTCTTCGATCAGAACGTCAGGTGTGCCGATCTCTCTCGCTGCCTCTTCGATGTCTGATGGCTGAACACTTAAGCGAACCGCACTGTGCTCTGATTTATGCGCCAGTCCCACTCCCTTGACGGCAAGTGGTGCGGTCAATTCGCAAAGATCTGGAGTGCTGGCGCTTGTCACATGACCCTTCGGTACAGAAATACCCACAGCCGACAGCGCTTGCTTTGCGTCAAACTCTGGGACCAGTTTGACTTCGTGTTCCGGCCCAACGGGGAGTAGGGCGTCAGTCAACGGCGGTTTGATTTTGCTTGCCACTTCGACGGCTTCTAAAGCCTCTTGCAGTCCCATGAACGGCACGACGCCTGCATCCATCAGCTGATGTGCTGTGTCTTCCGGCATTAGTTCGGGCAGGGTCGCAACAACTGCGAAACCTTGCCCCGTCTGCTTTCTGACGGCAATCGCCGCTTTGGTGGCGTGGATCCAATCTGCTGGGTCTGTTCGTGGATAGTCGACGACAGATAGCGTCATCGCGATATCTCCACCCGTCATGCCGGACCACGCCTTCGTCATCGCGGCGCGATCGCGCCAGATGTAGGTGTGGTAATCCAATGGGTTGCTGAGGGCGACCATCGGGCCCAACGCCTCTCGCAAAGTGTTGAGCTGTTGGTCTTTGAGGTCGGGAAAGCGCAAATCCAGATTGTCGGCCATGTCTGCGACAAGGCTTGCCTCCCCACCCGAGCAACTGATCGAGGCGATATTGCCGTTTGCCAAAGGTCCATGACAATGCAGCAACTTCAGCGTTTCGAGGAAGGTAGGCAGTGTTGACAATCTAGCAATGCCAAGCCGATCCAGCAGGGCCGTCGCGCCTGCATCGCTCCCCGCGAGGGAGGCTGTGTGGGAGACCGTCGCGGCGCGTGCTTGTTCCGATTTGCCGACTTTGATAGCTACGATGGGGATGCCCTTTTCGTGCGCGGCGGCTGCCAATTCCTCCCACTCAGGAATAGTACCGAACCCCTCGATATGAAGACCAATCGCCGTGACACGGGGATCGTTCAGCAGGGCCATCGCAATCTCTGCCTGAGATGTCTGGGCCATGTTCCCGCATGTGATCATGTAGGCAATCGGCAACTGCCGCGTTTGCATCGTTAAATTGATGGAGATGTTAGAGCTTTGCGTGAGGATCGCGACGCCGCTTTCAACCGTGTTACACCCATGCTGGTCCGGCCAAAGCAACGTGTTGTCGAGCGCGTTGATAAAGCCATAGCAGTTTGGGCCAAGGATCGGCATGTCGCCTGCGGCGGCGATCAGCGCGTCTTGCAGATTGGATGCGGTATCATCCTCCGCCTGAGCTTCGGAAAATCCGCTGGCAAAACATACTGCACCACCGCATCCCAGCGCGGATAGGGCTGCGACAACCTCGACCGTCGCTCGTCGGTTGACGCCAATGAAGGCGGAGTCGGGTGCCTCTGGCAAGTCTTCAACAGACGGAAAAGCGGGGGTGCCACTCACCTCTGCCTTCGTTGGGTGAACCGGCCAAATTTCCCCGTCAAACCCCATCTTCCGCGCTTGCAGGATCACCTGCGAACACCATGCGCCCCCGCCGATCACGGCGATGGATTTGGCTTGAAGCAGGCGGGACAGCCGCTGTGACATGTCAGGCGCCCAAAGGCCGCAACAGATCGCGGGAGATGATGTGCCGCTGGATTTCAGATGTACCGTCCCAAATCCGTTCAACCCGCGCATCGCGCCAGAACCGCTCAATCGGGAAGTCGTCCATCAGGCCCATCCCGCCGAAGATCTGAAGTGTCGTGTCAGTGACTTTGGCCAACATCTCAGACGCGTAGACTTTGGCTGAAGCAATTTCCCTGTTTGCAGGAAGGCTTTCGTCTAGCCGCCAAGCGGCAGAAAGTGTGAGCCAGTCAGCTGCGTCAATCTCCGTGATCATGTCGGCGATCTGAAAGCTGACGCCTTGGAATTTGCCAATCGCTTGGCCAAACTGTTTTCGCTCTGCTGCGTAGTTCAGCGCATAGTCAAAACATCGCCGCGCGCGACCGACGCAGAACGCGGCCACCGTGAGGCGCGTGGCGTAGAGCCATTCGTTCATCACCGCAAAACCGCCATCAACCTCACCCAAGACCTGCGTATCTGGCAGGCGGCAGTTGTCGAAGTAGAGGATGTAATTTTTGTACCCTTTGTGGCTGACCGAATTGTACCCTTCGCGCACTTCGAAGCCCGGCGTGCCGCGATCGACGAGGAAGGTTGTGATCCGCTTCTTGGGGCCCTTTGGCGTTTCATCCACGCCGGTTGCGATGAACACGATGAAGAAATCCGCATGCTCCGCGCCAGAGATGAAATGCTTTGATCCATTCACTACCCAATCGCCACCGTCACGCGCTGCCTGACATTTCATGCCGCGCACATCCGATCCCGCGTCTGGTTCGGTCATGGCAAGCGCGTCTATTTTTTCACCCCTGACCGCTGGCACCAGGTATTTTTCCTTCTGCTCATCACGGCACGCCAAGAGGATGTTCTGAGGGCGGCCAAAGAAATGGGTGAGCGCCATAGACCCGCGCCCCAGTTCACGCTCCACCAATGTGAAATCAATGTGCGATAGGCCGGCACCGCCAACCTCTTCAGGGAAGTTGCAGGCGTAGAACCCAAGCTCTTGGCATTTGCGCTTGATCTCGTCCCCAAGCTCTTTCGGAACGTGGCCGGTGCGTTCAACTTCCGTTTCGTGTGGATAGATTTCATTCTCGACAAAGCTGCGGACCGTCGACACGATCATGTCCTGTTCCGACGTCAGACCAAAGTTCATAGCGCTTCTTCCCCTTCACGCAACTTGCCTCGCTCAGCGACGTTGGCATGGGATTTGACGGTCGCGCTAGTAGGAATCCGACTTCACAAGGTAATTGACCGAAATTGTATAACGAAAGTATACAATTTGTATGAGACTGGAATCACCCAAAAATAAAAAGGCCTATTGCGCCGCTGATTTGCGTGAACGCATTTTGACGCAAGATATCCCGCCGGGAACGGACCTTGATGAAGCGAACTTGGCGGAGGAATACGGTATTTCGCGGACGCCCCTGCGAGAGGTGCTGCACCGTCTGGCAGGCGGCGGATACGTTCGGTTGGAGGAGAACCGTGGCGCGAAAGTTGAGTCGCTTGATCTTTCTGCACTGCGCAAATTCTTCCAAACCGCTCCACTTATTTATTGTTCGATTGCTCGGCAGGCAGCTGAGAACAGGACCAGCCAGCAAGTCGCCGCATTGAAAGAGGTGCAACGCGCTTTTGCAGAGGCGACCCGTTTTGGTGATGCGCGGAGTGCGGCACTGCTGAACCACCAATTCCATGACTCCATTGGGCAAATGGCGGACAATCCATATCTGTTTGCCGGATTGAAGAGGATGCTGGTCGATCACACGCGACTGAGCCAAACCTTCTTTCGGCCTGAAACCTCTGCTGATGAGGCACGGGTAAGGAAATCCATCGAACAACATGACGCGATGATCTCGGCCATTGAAGCGCAAGAACCTGCACTGGCCACCGATCTGACCTTGCAACATTGGGACTTGTCCCGTGACCAGCTTGAGAAGTTCGTGAGGCCTGATCCATTGCCGCTCGATGTAATCGCAATGAAGGACCGACGCGATGCAGTTTGAAGGGATCTACACCCCCATAGTGACGCCCTATCATGAAAACTTTTCATTGAATGAAGCGGTGCTGGCGCAGACGGTTGAGCACCTCATTGCCGCTGGTGTGCACGGGATCATCGTCGCGGGATCGACAGGGGAATACTACGCCCAGTCAGAAGAGGAGCGGGTGGCCATGATGTCGCTCTGCGCGAAGCTAATCAACGGACGCGTGCCAATGATCGTTGGCACGGGGGCGATCCGGACAGAGGATTCCGTCCGCTATGCCGAAGCCGCGAAAGCGGCCCGTGCTGACGGCTTGTTGGTTGCAACGCCGCCTTATGCCTATCCGACAGGGCGGGAGATTGCTTTGCACGCTTTGGCCATTGATCGCGCTGCGAACTTACCGATTATGCTCTACAACTATCCGGGCCGCATGTCGGTGAATATGGATGAGGAAACGCTGGACCGTCTTGGTCGTTCGCCGAACTTCTGCGCGATCAAGGAAAGCTCCGGCGACATTAACCGTCTGCACATGTTGGCGCGTGATTATCCGCACATTGCCCTGAGTTGTGGAATGGACGATCAGGCGTTGGAGTTCTTCGCTTGGGGTGCGCGATCTTGGGTCTGCGCAGGGTCGAACTTTGCGCCAGAGGCGCATATCGCGCTCTATCAGGCCTGTGCGGTTGAGGGCGATTTCATCAAAGGCCGCGCGATTATGTCGGCCATGCTGCCGCTGATGCGTGTGTTGGAGCAGGGCGGGAAGTTTGTGCAATGCATCAAATATGGGCTGACCTTGCGGGGGATCGACGCGGGCCCACCACGCAAGCCGCTGCAACCGCTCAACAAGGACGACAAACGCGAATTGGTTGAAGTCATCCGGACTATGAACACGACAGTAGAAAAGATCACAGGAGCAGGCGCATGAGCGATCTTCTGACCCACGACGAATATCAGGCGCTGGCGGAGGCATTGGATCCTCCAACGACAGCCTTCATCGACGGTAAGTTTCAGGCTGGAAAGGGGGCAAAGTTTGCTACCGTGAACCCAGCAACCGGTCAGGCGTTGGCAGAGATTTCTGGCTGCAATGATATTGATGTTGATCTCGCGGTGAGTAAAGCGCGGGGGGCGTTCGATCAAGGCCGCTGGTCCAAGCTGCATCCATCGGAGCGGAAGGATGTTCTAATCCGGCTGTGCAAGCTCATCACACGAAACCGTCGGGAGCTTGCGGTGATGGAAAGCGTCGACAGCGGCAAACCGATCCTTGATTGTGAGACCGTTGACGTGCCGGAGGCGATCCACTGCATCAAATGGCACGCCGAAGCGATTGATAAAATCTACGACCAGACGGGTCCAACAGGGGACGATGCCATCTCAATGATCTTGCGGGAGCCGATTGGTGTTGTGGCCGCGGTCCTCCCCTGGAATTTTCCGCTCATGATGCTGGCGTGGAAGATCGGCCCTGCTTTGGCGGCGGGATGTTCCGTGATTGTGAAACCAGCGGAGCAGACATCGCTGACCGCCTTGCGGGTGGCAGAGTTGGCCTATGAGGCGGGCATTCCGCGTGGTGTGCTTCAAGTGTTGCCGGGTGATGGGCCTTCGGTTGGTGAACCGTTGGGACGGCATATGGATGTCGACATGGTGAGCTTCACGGGTTCCACAGATACAGGGCGCTTGTTTCTCAAGTATGCGGCGGACAGCAACTTGAAAAAGGTTGTTCTGGAATGTGGTGGCAAGAACCCTGCTGTTGTTTTTGATGATGCCGAAAACCTCGATCACGTGGCGGAGCATGTGGTGAACGCCGCGTTCTGGAACGCGGGGCAAAACTGTTCAGCGGCGTCGCGGTTGATTGTGCATGAAGGTGTGAAGGCCGACCTGCTTGAACGGATCGAAGCACGAATCCGCGACTGGAAAACGGGCGACCCGCTTGACCCAGCAAACCACATTGGCTGTTTGATCGATGGCGACCATGCGGCGAAGGTTTGGGGCTATATCGGCGAGACGAAAAAGAACGTCTTTGTCACCCCGTGCATCGTTGAGGTGGGCCGCAACGATGTGATGGCGAAGGACGAGATTTTTGGGCCAGTGCTGTCGGTCATCACTGTCTCCAGCAATGACGAGGCCGTCGAAGTTGCCAACGACACATCTTATGGCCTCGCTGCCTCGGTGTTCACAGTCAATACCCGACGCGCCATTCGTGCCGCGCGGAACATTAAGGCGGGGACGGTGACGGTCAACTGCTATGGGGAGGGGGATATTTCCACTCCTTTCGGTGGCTACAAACAATCCGGCTTTGGCGGGCGCGACAATGGCATTCATGCTCATGATCAGTTCACAGAGTTGAAAACGATCTGGATTGATCTGACTGATCCGAAAGAGGGCGATCATGTCGGTTGATGCTGTAGGTACTACCCGCCGTGGAAGAGGCGCGCGGAAAGCAGCGCGACAGGCGCGGGACATCACTATGTTGCCTGCGCTGAAGCGCGGCATTCCATTGACCGAGCCGATGGATGCGGAACAAATTGCGCGCATCGATGCGGCGTCGATGGATATTTTGGAAAACGTCGGCGTGGTGTTTCGTGACGACATCGCCTTGGCTGACTGGAAGGCAGCGGGCGCAGACGTGCGGGGCGAGACGGTCCATTTGGACCGTAGACTTGTGCGGGACCTGATCAAGACGATCCCGGCGTCGTTCACATATCACGCGCGCAATCCGGCCAATAACCTGCCATTCGGCAACGATCATGCGATCTTTATACCCATGACAGGGGCGCCATACCTGCGGGATCTGGACGATGTGCGCCGCAACCCGACGCTGGACGACCTCGCCAACTTCCACAAGTTGAGCCACATGCTGCCTGCGATGCATTCCTCCGCCCATCACATTGTGGAGCCTTATGACCATCCGATTAGCCAGCGGCATTTGCGGATCACTTATTCGTCGATGAAGCATTCGGACAAGACGTTCATGGGGATGACGACCAGCCCGAAAAACGCCGAAGACGTCATGGACATGTGCGCGATCCTATTCGGGAAAGAGTTTATGGAGACGCATCCCGTTGTTACCGGCAACTGCAACGGCAACTCTCCCTTGGTCTGGGATGAAACGATGCTGGGCGCGATGCGGGCCTTTGCGCGGTGCAATCAGCCGGTGCTCTGCTCACCGTTCGTGTTGGGAGGTGCAAATACGCCTGCGTCCGTCGCGCCGACCGTGGCGCAATTGAATGCGGAGGCTTTGAGCGCCTTAGCCTATACCCAAGTGATCCGAAAAGGAACGCCCGCGATATATGGGCATTACCTTTCGACAGTTTCGATGAAGTCGGGCGCACCGATGGCAGGCACGCCCGAGATTAGTCTGATGAACATGATGATCGGCCAGATGGCGCGGTTCTATGATGTGCCTTGGCGCACGTCCAACACGTTGGGCGGGGCGAAGACGTTTGATGCTCAGGCCGGATATGAAAGCGCCAGCACATTGATGGCCGTAATGATGTCGGGTGCGAATTACATCTGGCATTCGGCTGGGTGGAACGAGGCGGGGATGCATTGCTCGATAGCGAAGTTCATCGTCGATTCGGAGCAATGTGCGATGGCGCATCGCATGGCCTCTGGCATCAACTGGGATGACTTTGATGAAGCAATCAAAGCGGTGGGCGATGTGGGTCCGGGTGGTCACTACCTCGGCCATCCGCACACGTTGGAGAATTTCCAACGAGCTTTCTTCATGCCAGAAATGTTTGACAACAACTCGATCGAGCAATGGCAGGCGGAAGGATCCGTTGAGATCAATGAGCGTGCCCTGCAGAGGGCGCGTGCCCTGCTCAACGAATATGAAGAGCCAAAACTGGACGAAGCAGTAGATGAAGAGTTGCGGGACTACATCGCGCGGCGGGAGCGGGAGATTCCTGCTGCGGATGCGCTCAATCAGGATCTCTAGCCTTGCGGATTTCTGTCACCAAACAACCCATTGATCCCGGCCCTGCAGGATGGCGCGACCTGTTGCAGGCGCCTGCGTCATTCCCTCGGCTAGAGCAAAACATGATGGCGGAATGGGTAGTGATCGGCGCGGGATTTGCGGGCCTTTCTGCCGCGCGTCGTTTAGCGCAGCGGTGTCCCGCGGATCGGATCGTTGTGTTGGATGCAAAACAAGTGGCGGAGGGGCCAGCGGGTCGCAATTCCGGCTTCATGATTGATCTGCCGCATGACCTCGCGTCGGAGGATTATGGCGGCGCGGTCGAGGCTGACAAAGTCCTGATCGAGGACAATCGCTACGCCATCGATTTCGCGGCGGAGATGGCGGAGGACTTTGGCCTCGGCGCCGACGTCTTCGACCGTTCGGGCAAGATCAACGGCGCGGCCACGGCCAAGGGCCACAGTCATAATGTCGATTATGCAAGTCATCTTGCAGGGTTGGATGAAGAGTCCGAGCTTTATGACGCCCAAACGATGAAAGAGATTACGGGAACGGACTACTATCAAAGCGGCCTTTTCACCAAAGGCACAGCGATGATCCAACCCGCTGCCTATGTCTTAGATATCGCTCATGGGATGTCCTCTAACCGGCTTCAGATTTTTGAGAATTCAGGCGTGACGGGCCTAAAACGGAACGGGGCTTGGCAGGTCGAGACAGCGAGCGGGACTGTGACAACCCCGAACGTTCTTCTGGCTGTGAACGGCCACCTCAATAGCTTTGGCTACATGAAGCGGCGGTTGATGCATGTCTTTACTTATGCCTCGCTCACGCGGCCGTTGACCGAGGAGGAAGTCAAGGCGCTGGGCGGCAAGCCCGTATGGGGACTCACGCCTGCTGATCCTCTCGGCACAACAGTCCGGCGGCTGAGCGGCGCGAGTGGGGACCGCATTCTTGTGCGGAACCGCTTCACCTTCGATCCATCGATGGAGGTGGATGCAGCTCGGATGTGGCAAATAGCAAAGAATCACGACGCTGCCCTCTGCGCCCGCTTCCCAATGCTGAAGCATGTTGAGATGGCATGGCGTTGGGGTGGACGGCTCTGCCTGAGTCGGAACAGTGTTGGCATTGTTCAGGAGTTGGAAGATGGCCTGTTCGCGGCATGCTGTCAGAACGGTCTTGGCACGACGCGGGGGACATTGGCCGGTATCTTAGCCGCTGATTTGGCGACCGGACATACGTCGGACCGGCTGGATCGCGCGATCCATGCAGACGCGCCGCAAAAGCTGCCACCGAATTGGATCACCAAGCCGGCGGCAAATGCTCTGTTGCGCTTTCAGGAATATCGGGCGGGGAAAGAAGTCTGACGTCTACCAGGCATAAACTTCCATCGCGTCAGCCGTCAAAGAGTACCCTGTTCGGCCAAGGTCTGTGTCTTGCAACTTTGTCCGCATTTCGCCCGTAACCCAGACCGCTTCCCATAAATCGGTTGCGGGCCAAGGCGTTTCCGTCCGTGTGACAACAAGCTGGTTCGCGGGCGGCGGCGGCGTGTGTATGCAGGCACCAGCGTAGGGCACCAGCAGGAAGTCATAGACACCGTCTGCGGTCATCTCTAACGGCACCACGAAGCCCGGGATTTTGACGTAGGTGCCGTTCAAGTCTTCATTCACTTTCAGCGCGTTCGCGTCATAGATTGGTCGCCAGAAATCGCTCGCCACATCCATCTGCCCCTCGGCAATAATCTCAGAATATGGAACGCCGGGCGGGATCAGATCTTCCCACATCGTTTCGCGCGGCGTCTTAGCCAAAGCCGCGTTCGGTGCAAAGGCTGACGCAGAAAGTAGGGCAAGTGTGGAACGTCGTGAGAGCGTCATGGTCGATCCTGAAAAGGCTAGCTTCGAACCATCATACCATCGACAAGGGACATTCGGTAAGCCCGGAATGCGGGCAATATGCTTACAACTGCGCTAGCGACGATAATTCCAATCAGAATGAGGACGTTGGTGCTGGTAAGCATGGTGATCGGCACCCAAAGCCCAAAATTTCTGTCTATGATCGGTTGCGCGATGTAGAGCGCCAAATATAGCAGCGCAACGCCGATAAGGACGCCAATGACCGTGATGATGATTGCCTCGAAGACCAGCAACCCAAAGACCACGCGTGGCCGCGCACCCATTGCGCGGTAAATCGCCATCTCGCGGCGGCGTTCGTTCAGGCTTGAGAAAATCACAGCCGTCATGCCGATCAGCGCCGTTGCCACAACCATCGCGGAGATGGTGAGAAGGGCAGACTCAGCTACACCAATCACACCCCAAAGCTCCTGCAGCGCCACGCCGGGCAGGACTGCGAGCAAGGGTTCTTCGGGATACGTGTTGATGGCACGCTGTAGGCCAAACGTTTGAAGTGGGTTCTTTGACCCCACCAAGATTGCGGTCACTGCCTCAGGCTTTAAGTCCATTTCGCGTAACTCGTCCGGTGTCGTGATCTGCCCAGGGATTTGCGCGCCACCGCGCCAATCGACATGGATCGCTTCGATCCCTTCAAGGCTGATGATCACGGTCCGGTCCACAGGTGTGCCTGTCTTTTCCAGAATACCTGAAATGCGAAACGGTTGGTTTTCATGTTCGGTGAATGATGCAAGGCCGTGCGCCACGACAATCGGGTCTCCAACATTGTATTGCAAAGTCGCCGCGACATCCGCGCCAATGACCGCATCAAACAGGTCGGACATGACAGCGCCATCTAACAGGCGCAATGACTGACTCTGACGGTATTTGTAGTACTCGAAATAGGCTGGCGTTGTGCCCATCACGCGGAACTGGCGGTGGCTGTCGCCCAAGGATATGGGGACTGTCCAATCAACCTCTGGCCGCGCGACGATGTCCTGAAAGCTTTCCCAAGAGACGTTGTTGGTTGCGTTCCCGATATGGAAGACGGAGTAGAGCATCAGCTGAACCGCGCCGGATCGTGCACCGACGATAAGGTCGGTGCCTGAAATCGTGTCAGCAAAGCTGGCCTTTGTACCTGTCCGCACCTTTTCCACGCCAAGAAAGAGCATCACAGACACGGCGATTGCCAGAATGGTCATCGCAACGGTCAAACTGCGGGTGCGGAGGGACGCGAGTGCTAAGCGCACCATCATAGGGCGGGCTCCCCAACTGTGGCGACGTCGGACATTTTTAGCACGCGGTCAAACTTTGGAGCGAGGCGGGTATCATGGCTGACCATCAGCAGGGATAACCCAGAAGCGTCGAGTTGGTCGAACAAGAGATCAAGAAAAGCTGACTGACTACCTTCGTCTAAGGCGGAGGTGGGTTCGTCCGCAACGATCAACGGGGGGCGCCCGATCAGAGCGCGGGCGGCGGCCACGCGCTGTTGCTGGCCGACGCTCAAACTGTTCGCCCGCCGCCCCAAGACTTCTTCTGGCAGGCCCAAGGCGGCGCACAATCTTGCCGCTTCACTCCTCGCCTCCTTCGCTGTGGATCGTCGGCTTGGCGCGAACTGCAGTGGTAACATGATATTGTCCAATACAGTTGCGAACGGCAACAGATTGAACTGTTGGAAGATAATCCCAATCTGCGCCGCGCGGTACTGGTCGCGTTGGCGGGGGGCCAATTCACCAAGCGACTGCCCGTTCAAAACCACGTCGCCCGACCCTGCTTCTACTGTACCGCACACGAGCGACAGAAGTGTCGATTTACCCGTCCCGCTTTCGCCTATGAGGAGCAGCTTTTCCTCCGCGCTCATGTTCAGGTCTGGGATGTGCAGCCAAAACGAATCGGACGCCTGCCATCTGAAATCGAGATTGCGAATGTGCAGGACGGGACTCTTCAATAGTTAGAGACCTTCCAATACCAGCTCTGGCTCATCACGCTCCACTTCGTAAGCCATCGCGCCTTTAGTGGTGATCACCTGAACTTCAAGTTCCAAGGCATTTGGGAACTGCTCAAAGTAGGGGAAGCTGATATTTGTTAGCGCGTCCATGTTGGTGCAAGAGAACTCATACTCAGCGTAAAATTCCGTGTGGCTTTCGCCAGCTTCTTCGTCGTGGTCATGTTCATCATGATCATGGCCGTCATGTTTTTCGTCGTCATGATCGTGATCGTCGTGCTCTTCGCTGTCAACATGCTCCTCATGTTCGTCATCGTGACCATGCTCGTCATGATCGTGCTCATTACCTTCGAGATGTGCTTCGGCTTTCGCTGCGCTGCACCCTGCGTCAGATGGCAACCCGAAAAGTGCAGCAGGATCAGACAGGAGCGTAGTCGCGGTAGTGATAGCGGCCTTATCTTCGTCAGTTGTTGCCTCATATTCAAAGCCAACAATATCGGATCCTGGGGCTTCAAGCTCCATCGCCAATGTCTTCCCAAACAAGGCGATGTTGAGCGCGCCCACACCGTGTTCATGCGTATCATGTTCGCGTGACCCTTCGGCAAGGCCGGCGGTGGCAAAAGAGATTAGGGCAAGTTTGGGGAGATGTTTCATGACAAGGTCCGTTGAATTGTGGGCAACCTGAGAGACCTGTTATGTTATAATATAACAGAAAGCAATGTAGTTTGTTTTGAGCTGATATTTTGGTGACAAACCTCCAAGATGTGTCGTTTGGTCACAACTTCTGGGGTTGAGCTGCACAAGAGTTCACCCAAATCTTTATTGACATCTGGCGGTCTGCGTTTGATTGCATCAGCGCCCGAAAAACCAGTGTCTTCAGTGTTCAATCTGTGGCGCAGGCGTATGTCGGTGCGGCAGAAAAAGTGTAAATTTTAGTTTACATATGTACTGTCAAGTTGAATAGTTGTGTGGCTAAGAAGGAAACGTTGCATGAAGAATCGCGTGCAGGACATTACGCCGCTCCCGACTGAGTGGATTGGTCCGATCAGCATCACAGGGAATGTGATGGAGGAGCAGGTCAGTGTTCCTATGGCCACCTATGAAACCCCGCTTTGGCCTTCAACAGGTCGCGGTGCGCGGGTTTCGCGTCAAGCGGGCGGTGTGCGGTGCACGTTGGTAGATGAGCGGATGACACGATCCGTCGTCGTGCGAGCCAAGGATGGCGGCGCCGCTTTCAGTGCGTGGCAGTCGATCTCCTCTCGGTCTGATGAAATTCAGGCGGTGATCGCAACGACCAGCCGTTTTGCAAAGCTTGTCGACATGAACCGTCAGATTGTCGGCAATCTGCTGTTTATCCGGTTCGAGTGTGAAACGGGTGATGCGTCTGGCCACAACATGGTCACAGGCGCCGCTGATGCGCTGCTCGGCTGGATCCTGCAAGAATACCCAGAGCTGGAATATGCCAGCATCTCCGGAAATCTCTGCACAGACAAAAAAGTCAGTGCCGTGAACGGCATTTTGGGCCGCGGCAAATATGTGATCGCTGAGATGGAAATTTCGCGTGAACTCTGCACCAAACAGCTCCGCACCACGCCGGAAAAGATGGCGCAGCTGAATCTTGAAAAGAACCTGATCGGCGGCACCGTCGCAGGATCGCTGCGCAGCGCGAACGCCCATTTCGCAAACATGCTTTTGGCGTTCTTTTTGGCCACGGGTCAGGACGCAGCAAATATCATCGAAGGCAGTCAGGGCATCGTGCATGCAGAAGCGCGGCCTGAAGGTCTTTATTTCTCCTGCACACTTCCAAACCTGATCGTTGGGTCCGTGGGAAGCGGCAAAGGAAATTCCGTAGTGGAACAGAATCTGGTTCGACTGGGTTGTAAGGAAGATCGCGCACCGGGTGAGAACGGGCGTCGTCTTGCTGTTTTGTGTGCCGCCACAGTTTTGTGTGGCGAGCTTTCGCTACTTGCGGCACAAACCAATCCGGGTGAACTGATGCGCACGCACTTCAAGATGGAGCGCGGCTAAGTCAAAGAAAGGGGCCCTGCAATGACCCAAGTCGGTATCGACAAAATCAGCTTTTACGTACCTGAGCACTATGTAGCGCTCAGTACGCTTGCTGAGGCCCAAGGCATCGACCCTGATAAATTCTCACGCGGCATCGGTCAGAACAAGATCGCGATGCCGACACATGACGAAGATGTCGTGACACTTGCGGCGGAGGCAGCCGCCAAAGTGATCGCCGACGAGGATGTCGATGCAATCGATACAATCCTTTTTGCGACAGAAACCGGCATCGACCAATCAAAGGCCGCCGGCGTATATGTGCATGAGCTACTGAAACTGTCGCGCCGGTGTCGGGTGGTGGAGCTGAAGCACGCTTGTTATTCCGGCACCGCTGCTCTGCAATTGGCCTGTGGACACGTGACGCGCAAACCAGACCGCAAGGTTTTGGTGATCGCCTCTGACATCTCCCGCTATGATCTCGACTCGCCTGCGGAGGCGACGCAGGGATGTGGCGCGGTGGCGATGTTGGTGTCTATTGATCCTAAGTTGTTGGCGATTGAGCCAGCCTCCGGCTGTCACAGCGAAGACATTATGGACTTCTGGCGTCCGAACTATCGCAAGACGCCGCTGGTGGATGGCAAATTCTCAACCATCAAATACCTTGGCGCTTTGTCCGGTGCTTGGGAAGACTATCAAGAGAACGGCGGTCGCGGGTTCAATGAACTTGCCCAGTTCTGCTATCATTTGCCGTTTACCCGTATGGGCGCAAAGGCACACCGCCAACTGTCCTCCATTAACAAAGCGCAAAACGATCCAAGCGTCATCGAGCCAGGCATGATCTATAACCGCGAGGTTGGGAACTGCTATGCTGCGTCGCTCTATGTCAGCTTGATTTCGATGCTCGAAAATGCGGACCATGATCTGACAGGGTTGCCTGTCGGACTATTCAGCTATGGCTCTGGCGCAGTGGCCGAGTTTTTCGCTGCCACAGTGCAGAACCGCTATCGCGAGCGTCTGATGAAAGTCCATCATCAGGGTCTTTTGAAAAACCGCACGGCGTTGACCTTTGATCAATATCGCGACATGTGGAATGTGCCTGACCCTCAGGACGGTGTGGCTTGTATCATGCCGAACGCTGCGCGGGGTCGCTATCGGTTGACACGAATTGATGAGCATAAACGCCATTACGAAGCCGCATGATGCGACGGGTGCGCGGGCACCCGGCAAGCTGATCCTCTCTGGTGAGCATTCGGTCGTCTATGGCGCACCGGCGGTTGTCGTTGCGATCGAGCGTTACATCGAGCTTTGGTTCACACCGCTTCACAAGACCGGCGGTTTGCAGACAGCGTTTGAGACACTGGCGCCGCGGTCGTTCTATCCTTTTGATATCTTGAAGGGCTTCAGGGACAGTCTGGATCGTCGGTTTGATGAATTCATGCGCGGCGATCTGCCTGTTCAGAAAATCCTCAAACGTCCTGATGATCTGGCGATTTACACGTTGACGTCACTTTTGCCGATGTTGCCAGCGCCAGGTGGCACAGGCGGACCGCCGCTTCCCATTCCGGGCCAATTGACGAGCCGGAGTGAGATGCCTCTGGGCGCAGGCATGGGATCATCTGCTGCTGTCGTTGCGGCGACGATCGTCCTCTATGAACACCTTCTGGGTCTACCCCAATCTGCAGAAGATCGGTTCAAGAAGGTCCGCTTTTGCGAACGGCTGCAACACGGCAAGGGAAGTGCGATTGATGCCTCTGCCGTTGTTTTTGGCGGGGCCAATCGGGTGCAAGGGGAAGATATTCGCCCAATCGGTTTGACCGATGACCATTCGCTTAAAACGTCAGATGGCTGGTATTGGGTGATCCACGGACGCCCCGAAGCCAGCACCGGCGAATGTGTGGCCCAAGTCCGGTTGCGGCATGGGCAGGACACCCAGCTTTGGCAAGCTTTCGGCGACTGTACGACCAAGTTAGAGACGGTTTTGGAGACGAATGGCGACCCGCGCGAAGTCATTCGAGAGAACCAATCGCTGCTAGAGCAAATTGGCGTTGTCCCAGTGGCATCTGCGCGCTTTGCGAAAGCGGTTCAAGTAACTGGCGGGGCCGCAAAAATCTCAGGAGCAGGGTCTGTCAAAGGGGAGCAAGGCGGTGCGATGCTTGTCTATCATCCGAATGCTGAAGCGATGACCGAGTTGATGAAAGCCTACCCCGACCGTGAATGGGACAGGCTGACCATCGCGCAGAAGGGTGCTGAGTTGATGCCGGCCAACACGCAAGAGCCCTCCATGGCGGCCCAGTGACCCCGATCCTTAGGCCTGTCACTGTCTCAGCGCCGGGATCTATCATGATTACGGGCGAGCACGCCGTTGTTTATGGTCACCCAGCGATTGTCGCAGCGATTGATCAGCACATTACCGTGCAGTTGAAACCCATGGAAGAGCCGGTCTTGACCGTCCGTTCCGATCTAGCGGGTGAGGTTTCGACCCCTATTGGCACGATAGAGCCAACTGGACCCTATCGCTTCATCAACGCGGCGGTGCTGCTTTATCGCGATCGTATCCCGGCCGGTCTTCGCATCGACATTTCGTCGGATATTAATCCGACGCTTGGCCTTGGCTCTTCCGCCGCTGTGACTATAGCGGTTCTCGCGGCTTTACATGGGAAGGCTGATGACGATCTGCACGCGAAAGCCCTAGCGATCGTGCGTGGTCTGCAAGGTCGTGGCAGCGGGGCTGATCTTGCAGCCAGCCTTTGGGGCGGTGTGCGGTTCTATCAAGTCTCTGACAAAGGGACTGCGATATCGCAACAATTGGCAGCGTTACCGCAATTCAGCCTCTTCAATGTGGGGTATAAAACGCCGACGGGCGAGGTATTGGCGAAAGTTGCTGAGGCGCAAGCAGAAGACCCAGAGCGATATGAGGCGATTTATCTAGCGATGAGCAGAGTGGCCGAATGCACCATCGCTGCTGTTGAGGCGTTGCAATGGGCAGAAGTTGGTGCGCTCTTCAGCGAATACCAAACTCTCATGGCTGATCTTGGCGTTTCAGACGCAGCGATTGAACGCGCCTTGAGGGCCGCTAATGAAACAAGCGGCGTGTTGGGTGCTAAAATCTCGGGCTCAGGATTGGGTGATTGCGTGTTGGCCTGCGGTACTGTCCCAGACGGCTTTGTTCCAGTAAAACTTGCGCAAGAAGGTGTGGTATTTTATGGCGACGGCTGAAGATATTTTTGCGCGCGTTTTGCCAGCGGATCGCATGGTCGTCGCGCCTGGGGAGGCCTATGCGCCCGCCAACATCGCTTTGTCGAAATATTGGGGCAAGCGTGATCAAGCGTTGAACCTGCCACTGAACGCCTCGCTTTCGATCTCGCTTGGGAAACTAGGGACAACGACCATTGTTGAACCGGCGGAGGCAGACACGCTTGTTTTCAATGGAAACGACCTACCGAGCACTGACCCATTTGCGATGAAGGTTTGGAAGTTTGTTGACCTCTTTCGTGGAAATAGTTGTTCAAGCCTGTCCATAGAAACGACAAACACGATCCCAACGGCAGCAGGGCTCGCCTCCTCTGCGAGCGGCTTCGCAGCGTTGGTGGTGGCACTAGATGCCGCGTTTCAGACTAACCTCTCGAAGGCCGACCTCAGCATGTTGGCGCGGTTCGGCAGTGGCAGTGCGACGCGTTCGCTTTGGCATGGGTTCGTACGTTGGAACAAGGGGGTGGCGGTAGACGGGACAGACAGTTTTGGCGAACCGCTAGACATCGACTTCCCTGATCTGCGTATTGCGATTGTGCCTGTGGATACGGGGCCAAAGGCGCACACGTCCCGCGATGGGATGAACCATACCGTCGCAACCAGTCCCCTGATTGACGCATGGCCTGCGCGGGCCGACGCAGACTGCGCTGCGTTGGAAACATCGTTGCGAAATGGTGATTTCGAAACGGCAGGCCAGATCGCGGAGGCCAATGCGCTCGCCATGCACGCAACAATGATGGCCGCGCGCCCAGCGCTCACATACCTCAAACCCAAGTCTTGGGAGGTGCTGGAGACGCTTTGGAACGCGCGCGTGGACGGCCTCTCTGTTTATGCAACCATGGATGCGGGGGCGAATGTGAAGCTGATTTATCAAGCGGCGTCTCAGTCCGATATCTTGTCGGCCTTCCCGTCCGCCACACCGATCAATCCGCTCGATCTCTAGCTGGGATCAAATCTGATTGCGCTATCTGACTTGCACGCCATTCGGCTTTGCGACAGGTTCACTGGATGCGCATTCTTGCCTCACCCCTTCTTGCGGGTCTCGTCGTTCTGGGAGCGTTTTGGGCGTGCTATGGCTACTTTCGCGTGGACGAAGTGGATCGCGCGTCAGCGCGGCTTTTGCTCTATCGCAGCACAGTGGTGGCGGAGTGGGAGCGTTTCTCCCATCTGACATATGTCCTTGCCAACGACCCATTCGTCATTGCGACAGCGGGGGCGACGACACAGCTGACCTCAACGAACGGTTCAAAAGCTTTGCAGACCGCACGCTGAACGAAAAGATCGTGAAACTGGGCCTCGACAAAGACGCGTTGCTCTAGCCCCCGGAATTCCGCAATTCGATACCAAACATACGCGCGATTTCCGTCATTGCCCGAAACCGGGGAATCGCCGACACTTCTCCCACAAATTTTTAAGATCAAGAGGAGTTCTCATGAAAAAACTACTGAGCCAAACGGCTGTCGTCGCCATCACAATGGCCTTTGCGGGCGAAGCGCTTGCAACTGAATGGAATGTGTCCCTGTGGGGCAAACGCCGTGCGTTCACGGAGCATGTGGAGAAGTTGGCCGAACTGGTCAGCGAGAAGACAGGTGGTGAGTTCACGCTCAACATCTCCTACGGTGGCCTGTCGAAGAACCGCGAAAACCTCGACGGTATCTCCATCGGTGCGTTTGAAATGGCGCAGTTCTGTGCCGGTTATCACCGTGACAAGAACCCATCCATCACCGTTTTGGAACTTCCCTTCCTTGGCGTGACGTCGCTTGAGCAGGAAGTTGAATTGTCGATGGCCGTCTACAATCACCCTGCGACAGTGGACGATCTGGCACGCTGGAACGCCACACTTCTGATGCCGTCCCCGCTGCCCCAGTACAACATCGTTGGCGCAGGTGATGCACCAAGCACGCTGGCTGACTTCGAAGGTATGACTGTGCGTGCGACAGGCGGCATCGGCAAAGCGATGGAAGCCATTGGCGCGGTCCCAACCTCTACGACAGCATCCGAAGTGCGTCAGGCGATGGACGGTGGCATTGTGGAAGCGGTCAGTTTTGCGCCACACGCGCACATGTCCTTCGGCACGATTGAGAATGCGACATGGTGGACGACCAACCTGAACCCTGGCACGGTGAACTGTCCTGTTGTTGCAAACACTGATGCGCTGGCAGCTTTGTCATACGATCATCGTGACGCGCTGCTGAGCTCTATGGATGAGGCTTTGGATCACTACATCGCCAACTACAACGGTGCGACAATGGACGCTTGGGGTCCCGCCCTTGATGAGCGCGGCATTGCGCGTGTGAGATTCAGCGATGATGAAATTGCAGCCTTCAAAGCGGCTGCGGCTGCACCGGCCGCTGCTGCTTGGATCGAAGAGAACACCGCGCGCGGCCTGCCTGCGCAAGAGCTTTACGATATGGTCACAGGGATGATCGCTGGCGGAAGCTAATCTGTAGCAAGCTAAGAATAGACCTGCGCTGCAATCGTGGCGCAGGTCATTTTGACGACTTATCCGGGGATGGGGCATGGCGACGGCATCACTCGTGCTGTCTGACGACAGCACATTAAGCAAATTGGATCATGGGCTGCTCAAGCTGGAAAAATTTCTGGCCCTTCTGAGCGGGATCGCCGTGTTCTCTTTGATGATCCTCGCGGTCGTATCGGTCGGAGGGCGGAACCTCTTTGCCAGCCCCTTGCCCGGCTATGTGGATTGGATCGAGCAGGCTATGCCGCTCATTGCTTTCATGGGTGTGTCTTATGTTCAGCGCGAGGGCGGGCACATCCGAATGGACATCCTCGTTGGACAACTGCGAGGCCGCGCACTCTATCTTGTTGAATTGATCACCACGCTTGTGATCCTCCTGCTGATGGCGCTTCTTGTCTGGGGCACATGGTCACATTTCGGGCGCAGCTTTGATTTCAATGCACCCATGTGGAGCCGTGATAGCTCCATGGACATCGCTTTGCCGATTTGGCCTGCTAAGCTTTTGGCACCGGTCGCGTTCTTTGTCATCTGCCTGCGGCTTGCGCTGCAGGTCTGGGCCTACATTCGCGTCATTGTCACGGGCAACCCGATCGCAGTTCCACTCCCGCTGGATGCGGCCAAGCAGGCTTTGCTCGAAGCGGATCAGTTGAAAGGGGACGACTGATGGAACCGATTGAGATTGGTCTCTGGGTCACGGGTGGCCTGCTTGTTCTTGTCGTTCTTGGTATGCGGGTCGCCTTTGCTGCGGCAGCGGCTGGACTGATCGGACTGATTTGGATCTTCTGGTCGAAGAAGGGCTATACGGGTGATGAGTTTGGCTGGGCGCTGGGCGTCGCGGTCAAAACTGCCGGTCAGGTGCCGCACTCTAAGGTATCATCGCAGGCTTTGTCCCTCATCCCGACGTTCATCCTTATCGGATACCTCGCTTACTATGCCGGTTTGACTAAAGCGCTGTTTGAAGCGGCCAAACGCTGGATTGCTTGGGTGCCTGGCGGTTTGGCCGTGTCGACCGTGTTCGCCACGGCGGGATTTGCGGCTGTGTCGGGTGCGTCCGTAGCGACATCTGCGGTTTTTGCCCGCATCGCGATCCCTGAAATGTTGAAGATAGGCTATAACAAGCAATTTGCGGCTGGGGTCGTGGCCGCAGGTGGCACTCTCGCCTCCCTCATTCCGCCGTCAGCGATTCTTGTCATCTATGCGATCATTGTGGAACAGGACGTCGGAAAACTGCTTTTGGCTGGGTTCATTCCTGGTGCATTCTCAGCAGTTATCTATGGCTTGCTGATTGTTGGTCTCGCACTATCCGTGAAGAACTTCGGCCCACCTGTCACTGGTTTCACGTGGAAGGAACGTTTCGAAGCCCTCCCTCCCGCGCTGCCAATCGTCTTCGTTGTCGTGGTCATCATTTGCTTTGTCTACAACCCGTTCGGGGAAAAGGCATGGGGCACACCGACCGAAGGTGGAGCAATTGGCGCGTTTGTCGTGTTCCTCATGGCGCTTTACCGAGGGATGCGTTGGCCACAGCTGAAGGACGCTTTGTTGGAGACGGCAAAGCTTTCAGTCATGATCTTTTCGATCATCTGGGGTGTCTTGATCTACGTGCGTTTTCTGGGTTTTGCGGATTTGCCAGGCGCCTTCTCGGACTGGATCACGAGCCTTGAAATGGCACCGATGCTGATCCTGATTTGCATTCTTCTGGCGTATGCCGTGCTCGGCATGTTCATGGATGCGATTGGGATGTTGTTGCTCACCCTTCCTGTCGTTTACCCCGCTGTCATGGCGCTCAATGGGGGGGAGTTTGTGTCCGCTGCCGACAGCACATTCGGAATGTCAGGGCCGATGTGTGCGATCTGGTTCGGTATTTTGGTGGTAAAAATGGCGGAGTTCTGTTTGATCACCCCGCCGATTGGTCTGAATTGTTTTGTGGTTGCTGGTGTGCGGGATGATTTGACGGTTCAAGATGTGTTCAAAGGCGTCACGCCTTTCTTCATCGCAGACGCAATCACCATCGGGCTCTTGGTCGCTTTCCCAGCCATTGTCCTCTGGTTGCCAAGTTTGGTCTAGCTTGCTGCTTCCAATAGGAGGGCGCTGGAGTTCTGTCTGGCAAATTCGATTATCTGATCGGGTGGGATGGGTCGACTGATGCCATACCCTTGAATTTGGTCACAGCCGATTTTCTTACACATTTCGGCGTGGCTGGATTGCTCGACCCCTTCCGCAACCACTTTGCTATGCTGCGCTTTCCCGATACGCACAACAGCTTCCAAAATCTCGATCAGGCGTTCATCGTCAAGCGCCGCAGTGGCCAGGAAGCGATCAATCTTAAGAGCGTCTGGATGAACCGCCAGCAACCCGTTGATCGATGCATGACCTGATCCAAAATCGTCAATCTCTATGTTGATGCCGCGCGACTGAATTTCGTTCAGTCGGGCAATTGTTTCTTGATCAGCCGAGTCAAAGAACACTGACCCGAGTAGTTCAAATGAGATGCGATCCTTTGGTATATTCATGCCATCCAAACGCGTAAGCAGATCTGTTTAAAGCAGGCGACGACCAGAGACGTAGACAGAAATACGGCCAACTTCGATGCGTGCATCGTCCCAAGTTTCGAGATCATTCAAGGCTTGTGTCAGGATCGCTTCGTCAATTTCAGCAAGCCGACCGATATCTTGGGCGACTGACAGGAAAATCCCGGGATCAAGTACGCCCCGTTCAGGGTGATGCCACCTTGCAAGTGCTTCAACACATGAAAACTGCCCAGTCTCGGAGCAGATTCTGGGTTGATACACGGGTTTGATGTGCCTGTGCTCAAGCGCTCCGATCAAATCATCTGACAACTGTTTTTGACTTCTGCTGACCTCTAGCATTTCCTCGGAGAAGAGGACCGCGCACTTCCGCCCAGCTTCTTTGGCGCGGTAGAGCGCGAGGTCGGCTTCGATCATCATCTCTTCATGATTGTTATGGTTTGGATGGTTCCCGGCGATCCCAACGCTCGTTCCAAACCTAGGCAGATTGCCTTCATATTTGATGGGTTCGGGAAGGCGTCTGACGATCCGATCCGCAACTTTTAACGCATGGTTTGGATCATCTTTTGGCCGAAGCAGGACGATGAATTCATCGCCCCCGATACGGGCAACGACTGATTTTGTGGGGAATGCTCTTGCGCAATCGCTTCGCCACGATCTTGAGGAGCGTGTCGACTGCCGCGTGGCCGAGCGTGTAATTTATCTGTTTGAACCGATCGAAGTTGATATAAAGGATTGCCGCACCTTTCCAATTGGCCACGTCGGCATCAAGGTATTCGTTCACGAGCCAACGATTGGGGAGACCAGTGAGCGCGTCATGACGCGCAATAAACTCGGCATATCGCTGCTGCTCTTCCACGCGCGCGATGCTTTTTCTCAACGCCTCCGTTCGCTGCCGCACGATGATTTCAAGGCTATCGTTCAGCTCTTTCAAGTCGGCGTTCAGTTCAAAAAGCTCTTTGCTTTTCTTTTAGAGAAGTTCCTTAGCCTTCAGTCTGGCCGCCTTCTCGCGCGCAGTTTTCCGTTTGGCGCGCTCCAAATCAGGGTTTGTACGAAGGATTTGCCTTTCGTCCTGTCGGACTTGAGTTGGTCCGAAGAAATTCTCCATCTTGGTCATTAAGCAGCCTGTTGGAAGAGGCGTCGAACGATGATATCCAAACCGTTCTCTTTCGGTCGGTTGTCAATTTCGAACGCTTCCTGAAAATGGTCGCCGCACCCTTCGATCATTCCAACGCAGAGATCCCCAAATGGGCGGCAAGAACTATAAACAACAGCAAGTTCAGCACTTGATCGGACTGTCACATCCAAGGTTGGCAGCTCTGCATCTGGGTAGAGTTTGAGTACTTCCACATGGATTTTCGTTTCGACAGTTTGGAGAAAGTCGAAGGCATTCGCCGAACCCGACAGAAACTGCGGGTAGGTTTTTTGAAGAAGACCAAACAAATGTCGACCGAAGACATGGATTAGGTCAGGAACGGGGGTCGATGTGATCTCTGACAATGCGACGACAAGATCGACCATTTCCTTCCAGTCGTATTTACCATCAGCGGTGTAAGCGGCCCCTGAGGCAGGATTGGCCTTCTCAATCATGTCATCGATGACATCTTCGCCTGCTTGATCCTCGACAAAGTCGATGAATTCCCGAAATACTATTCCCTTCAAAACAGAATCTCTCTACTTCGCGTTTGGTCTTTGCTAGGTCGACACTGCTTTCGTATAGTTTAAGCTTTCAATTTGACGTAAATCTTCTTGCGTTTGATTTGAGGGAACCGGGAGGCACACGCGCCCATGTCAGGACAGTCCAAGACACAGCTCATAGACTGGGATGATGCCTTCGATAATTCGGGATATGTGCAAGAGGCAGAGGCATTGCTGGCGCGCTGGGTTACAGATGCTGCCGAGTTCCGCGAAAGGCTTCTTGCGTCTGGGCAAGCGGACTTGGATCAGGTTTATGGGCCACACCCAAGGCAAGCTTATGATTTCTTCCGCCCGAAGGCCGATTCAAAAGGAACCGTGGTTTTTATGCATGGTGGATACTGGCATATGCGTGGAAAGTCGGATTGGTCTCATCTGTTCGAAGGCTTTCTTCGAAAGGATTGGTCAGTCGCCGTCCTTGGGTATCCGTTGGCGCCCGATGTCTCGATCAGTGAAATCACTAAGTCGGTCGCTGCAGGCGTGTCAGAGGTTGCGAAAGGTGACGAGACCCCAATTCGACTGGTTGGTCATTCTGCCGGTGGGCATCTCGTGACGCGGATGTTGGGTGTGGGCGTGCTTGATCCGAATTTGATCGATCGGATCAAGCGAGTTGTTGCCGTGAGCGGGGTCTTTGACCTCCGGCCACTGCTTAGCACTAAGATGAATGAACAATTGAACCTCACAGTGCATGAAGCGGATGCGGAAAGCCCGCTTCTCCACTCAATTTGCGATGTGCCAGTAACCTTCTGGGTCGGGACGGAGGAACGTCCTGAATTTCTGCGCCAGAACCGCCTTTCGGCAGAGAAATTCGTGGGCCCAAAAACAACCTCGGTCTATGCAGAAGGTAGAAACCACTTCACGGTGCTTCAGGACTTTATCGAATCACCCAATCTGTTGGTTCAGGAAGTCCTGCGCTGAAGTAGTACACCGACGAAGGATACATGATGTCGAATACCGTTTGCCGCAAAGATCGTTTCTACATCCCCGAAGGCATGATCTATTTGGATGGCAATTCGTTAGGCCCGCTTCCAAAATCTGTGCCGGCCGCGATGGAAAAGGCTTTGTCGGCGGAGTGGGGCGCGCAGCTTATAAAAGGCTGGAACAGTTGCGGCTGGATGGCTCAACCGCGCGATGTGGGGGATCGCATTGCGGCTTTGATCGGCGCTCCAGCGGGCAACGTCGTGATGGGGGATACCCTGTCTATCAAAGTGTTTCAGGCCCTCGCCGCCGCGGTCGATATGCGGCCAGATCGGAACATAATCCTGTCAGACACTGGCAACTTCCCTTCGGATCTCTATATGGCGCAGGGTCTTGCGCGTCTGAAGTCGGAATTGAGGCTAGAGATCGTTGATCCCGCAGATGTCATGTCCGCCATCGACGAAGATGTCGTGGTCGTTATGCTGACGGAGGTCGACTACCGAACCGGCCGGCGGCACGACATGAAGTCGATTACCAAAGCAGCGCATGACGCCGGTGCCGTCATGATTTGGGACCTTGCTCACAGTGCGGGGGCGGTCGATTTGGCTGTTGCAGAGACAAACTGCGAATTTGCTGTTGGGTGTACCTATAAATACCTCAACGGTGGACCCGGCGCACCGGCGTTTATCTATGTCAGGCCCGATCTCATCGGAGACGTACAGCCTGCGCTTGCAGGTTGGCTTGGACACGATGCGCCATTTGATTTCGACCTCGATTATCGGCCTGGACAAGGCATCGACCGCATGCGCGTCGGCACGCCGCCTGTCTTGCAAATGACCGCTTTGAGCGCGGCTTTGGACATTTGGGACAATGTCTCTTTGGACGAGCTCCGGGCCTCCTCCCTGCATCTGACCAATCTTTTCATCAAGGAGGTGGAACGGCGCTGCCCCACGTTGCGGTTGATCAGTCCGAGGGAAGATGCCGAACGCGGTAGCCAGGTCAGCTTTGGGTTTGAGAATGGTTACGCGGCGATGCAGGCGTTGATCGCGCGCGGGGTCATTGGTGATTTCCGTGCCCCTGATGTGATGCGATTTGGATTTACGCCGCTCTTCATTGACGATGACGATGTTATTCAGGCTGCCCAGATCATTGAGGATGTCATCACAAACGATCTTTGGGACAGGCCGGAGTTTCACGCTCGGAAAGTCGTAACTTAGCGACCTGCCAATGATCCGTCGACTGGCCGCACGGATAAGATTCTGTTAACACCGACATCCGCATCAAGAAAACAAGCGTTCGGCTCCGGCCAACGGGCCGGTAAGCACTTGGAAAGACCGATTGGTGATGTTCAAGGGGAATATATTTCTCAAGGAACGCACCATGTCAGACACTTTCGAAAGCTATACTTACAGCCTTCGGGACCCTGTCGTTTCGGCGACAGAGATCACGCCAAATGATGCGACGGACCTCACCCAAACCAGTCGTGCGCTTTTTGTTGGTGGGGCGGGCGATCTGAGGGTCACACTTTTGGATGGGTCAGACGTGACATTTCGGAACTTGCACCACGTTACACCCGCCGACGTCTACTTCGGTCGGGACAAAGCTATTCTGAGGTAACGAGAAAGGATCAAACAGAAGACCTTCGAAACGCGACGCCTGCATCACAGAAAACGCGCCTCATAATCACACTTACCAGATGAGCAGAACCCTATCTTAGTTTACGCCACTCTTGGTTCCAATAATTCTGACGACGGACAGGCAGCTCACACGCAGCCCATCGCCTACCCAACCCTAACCCAAATTCCCACCACGGGTCAGGCGACATACTTCGGATATTTCTACGGCGCTCTGGCGAATACGTCAGATGGGATCACGGATAGCTTGACCGCTGATCTCGAACTCCAGATTGGGATCAGACCCAGCGGTGTTTCGGTTGCTGGCTCTGTAGAGAATTTCTTTGATGCAAGCGATACGCTGATTTCGGGCTCCCTCACACTCAGCGCTGACGCTTCGGATCGTTCTGGAAATCCGAACGATGACGTGACTTTTCAAGTGTCTGCTGAAGGCCAGTTGACCGAAGCGGACGGCGATCAGCTCGATTTAGGGTTGCTATTGGAAGGTGATTTCTTGGGGGCACAGCATGAAGCTTTGGGCGGCGCCGTCTTTGGCCGCGTCGAGCACAATGGACCAGCGCAGGACTTTGACGGCGGCTTTATCACACAGCGATGAAACGCCTTACTCTCATCGATCCGGATTTTTCGCTTTCGAATGACTCACCCTTCGTTGTAAAAACAAAGGAACAGACTTCGGTTTTTAAAGAAGGTGGGCGGTGAAAATCATTTTGAAACCAGGCCTTTCGGCTCTTGCGCTCTGCGCTGCGTTGGCGCCGGCCCATGCCCAAGAAACGACCTACACCATGTATGGGACGCCCGGCCTTGTGGAAATGCCGACCGCGCGCAGTGCGCGTGACGGGGAAATTATCGCCAGCTACAGCCACTGGAACTTGCAACAAAAGACCAGTTTCACGTTTCAACTGACGCCAAGGCTTTCTGGAACCTTCCGCTATTCCGGCATCGATGAGAGATCTGGTCCCGGCACTGATGGCACCTTCGACCGGAGCTTTGATCTGCGGTATCGCCTTCTGGATGAGACAGACACATTGCCCGCCGTCGCAATTGGCATTCAGGACTTCATGGGTACGGGTCTTCTGTCGTCGGAGTATGTCGTTGCGACAAAGGCCGTCACCAAAAGCATCGATGTTACTGCGGGACTTGGCTGGGGTCGGTTTGCATCGCGCGGCGGTTTCACAAATCCGCTTGGCGCGCTGGATGCATTGTTTGAGACACGGCCAAGCTTGGACTTTGGCGAGGGTGGTAAACCCTCTACAGATCAGTACTTTCGTGGCGATGCCGCTGTCTTTGGCGGCATCGACTATCGATACTCTGAAAAATTCAGCTTCCAGCTAGAGTATTCGTCCGACGGGTACGAGCTTGAAAGCGATCGTGGTACCATCGATGTAAAATCCCCTTTCAACGTTGGGATGATTTATCGTCCCTACCCAAATCTTGCGTTTAACCTTGCCTTTCTCCAAGGATCAGAAATCGCTGGTGCGGTGACCGTCGCCCTCAACCCAAACACGCGACTGGTGCCTTCCACAGATGTACGCGCCCCGCGGCCGCTGGCCGCGATTGGGTCCAACCCAGATGCCGCGCTCAGCTGGCAATCGGCAGTCACGGATCAATCAGACATCGCGAAGGAATTCCGCCGCACAGGATTGCGATTGATAGCTTATGATGTTTCCGGATCTGAGGCGCGGATAAGCTTCTCCAACGCGCGCTATCGCTCGGACGCACAGGCGATGGGCCGCGCTGTTCGCATCTTGACGCACCACCTTCCCGATGAGGTGACCACAATCGTCGCGCAGCCAACGAGAAATGGCATTCCCCTGTCATCGGCCCGCTTTGCCCGCGCTGATTTGGAAGCGCAGGAAATTCGCGCGGATGGTGCCAACACGTTGCGCGCAAGATCGACAATTTTGGATGCTGCTGGTCAGGCACCATCGAACACGGTGGCGACAGATGACCCGCGTTTCATGTGGGGCGTATTGCCCTACCTGCAACTACTTGTCTTCAACGGCAACGAACCGGTGCAGGCGGATGTGGGCGTTTCGCTTACGACGAGCTACAAGATCCAGCCAAACCTGGTTATCGACGGGACATTCCGACAGTCGATTTTGGGGCCGCGAGAGCTTGCCGATGTGCGGGTTGGTCAATCATCGGCCGACTATCCACCGGTGAGAACCTCAGGCAGGTATTATGGCATTGATGGTCGTCCAACCATCAACAAACTCACGCTGACCCACTACGGTCGTCCGGGCGAAAACCTCTACAGCCGCGTGAGTGCGGGCTACCTCGAACGGATGTTCGGCGGTATCTCCGGTGAAGTGCTTTGGAAACCTGTCGACAGCCGCTTGGCCTTGGGCGCGGAGCTGAACTATGTCGCGCAGCGGGAAGAGGATATGCTCTTTAGTTTCCAAGACTATGACACTCTTACTGGTCATCTTTCGGCCTACTATGATTTCGAAAACGGGTTCTTGGGTCAGGTCGATGTTGGCCGGTATCTGGCAGGTGATTGGGGCGCGACGGTCTCCCTTGATCGTGAGTTTGAGAATGGATGGAAAGTGGGAGCTTATTTCACGCTGACCGATATGCCGTTCGAAGATTTTGGTGAAGGGTCGTTTGACAAGGGCATCCGTCTGACTGTGCCAGTCGATTACTTCCTTGGGTCGCCAAGTCGCCGTGAGATTTCAACAAATCTGAATTCCCTGTCGCGCGATGGCGGTGCCCGCGTGAACGTGGATGGGCGGCTCTATGGGTTTGTCCGTGATGGTCACACCGCTGGCAAAATGGGCGACACCTGGGGTCGGTTCTGGCAATGATGCGCTCTGTCCTGCTTTTTGGGTTTTTGGCAAGCTGCGGCCCGCTGAACCAAGGTTCCCCTCCCAAAGCGATTGCGGGTCAGGTGTTTTCCCAAATTCGGGGAGAAGCTCCAGCTGAACAGCCGCTCATCACGGAAGAGCTGGCTCAAGCAGACGAGTTTCTTTTCGTCACCATTCGCCTTCTTGGCGCCGTCATCCCGATGTCGCCTGCGGCGCAGACTGGCGATGTGCAAACTTGGATTGCGCCAACTGGGGCAACTGTGGCGCTTGAAAACGAAATTTTGGTTGCTACGCGGGGCTTGGGCTTCGATGTCTCGGGCATTGATCCGATTGGAACCCGTGCCGCCATCGTTGCTGGTGGTGGATCCTCCAGCCGGACACATGGTTTCCTGACGCCCACCGACCAAATCGATACATTGCGCATGGATTGCACTGTGACACAGGTTGGCAGTGAGGATGTCGATATGCCCCGCGGCACCGTCTCCCTTACCAAGTTCGAAGAAGAGTGCAGCGGCCCAAGATTGATCTTTCAAAACGAATACTGGACCGATGACGACGGTGATATTGTTCGCTCTTTGCAAATGTTATCTCCAGAGCTTGGCTTCCTCCTGCTCGAACGCGCTTAGATCAATTCCCTGAACGCAGACAACCCATCGATGGAGCGAACCATCACAGAGGCACGTTCATCTGAGGCCATGGCAACAGTATAGCCGCCTGCGGAGGCTATAGTGCCCACGTTGCTAAGCATCTCAAATGAAATGCCTGCGCTCCCTTCGTCAATGTCATAGAAGCCATCGCCATCAGCGTCGGTATAAGCTACGCCTGTCAGAAAAACCTGCGCTCTGGACTTCGCGAAATTGAGGCTCAGCATCGATGTATTGAACTTTGTGCCGTCTTGCGTGAAATGACCTTGAACTTGCGCGATCCCGACCTCTCAGATGTTGTCTGCAAAGGTGTTCACACGGTGCTCAGAGCTGCGATAGAGCCCTTCATGATGCGTGTCGATCGCCGTTTGCATATTGAGTGCGACCGTTGTGCCAGTCCAGGCGAGATTCTCCCGCCAAGACCAATCACCCGTAAACACATAACCTTTATCGACCATGCGGTCGCCTGGCCGCGACCCGCCTTCGCCCGTATGGCTGCACACATCGTTCGCTAGCATTCAGTTGGAATGGGTCTCAGCCGCCAAATACAAAACCGCGTTTGGTGCCAATGATTGTTTGGAAGATGTGTCGATCGTCCCTGAGGTCAGCCCAACACTCAGCGAAAGCCCGGAACGTGCCGCCTCTGCCGCTGGGTCCAAGCGCGCGCGATTAATTAGTCAAAAGATATTGCTCTTCGGCGGTCAGCCCCATGACGATTCCTATGCAGTTGGGTTTGCGCAATTGTGTTTGGACGACAGATCGAACAACCCAGTCTGCCGAAAGATGGCTTTGTGGCTGAACTTCGGTCCGTTCTCGCGATTTTAAGAATTGTCATTGACGGAACCTTTCGAAGTTCAAAAAGCTCCGTTTGGATGGGGCGGGTCTTGGCCTAAGTCTCTACCTTTTGGCACAAAAAGCGCTAGTCTGTTCAGAGGTCATAATTGAGCGACGCATTGAGTTGCCGATACGTTTACGGAGAGAGAGCCAATGGCAAATATAGCATTCCTAGGGTTGGGCGTAATGGGATACCCGATGGCGGGGCACCTTCAGGCTGCGGGCTATTCTGTGACGGTCTACAACCGAACCACGTCCAAAGCAGAGGCTTGGGTCGCGGAGCATGGTGGCACTTTTGGCGCGACGCCCGCGGAAGCCGTCAAAAATTCAGAGCTCGTGATGACCTGCGTTGGAAATGACGACGACCTGCGGAGCGTTTGTTTCGGTGAAAAAGGGGCATTTTCCGCGATGCCATCTGGGGCTCTGTTGGTGGATCACACAACGGTTTCAGAAGCAGTCACAAAAGAGCTTTATGCCGCCGCCAAAGAACGTGGCCTTTCATTCTTGGATGCACCCATTTCCGGCGGTCAGGCTGGTGCCGAAAATGCGATGCTGTCCATCATGTGTGGCGGCGATCAGGCTGATTATGACCGCGCAGAGCCGATCATGGACGTATATTCAAAGATTTGCCGCCGGATCGGGGAAAGCGGTGCGGGCCAACTGACCAAGATGTGCAATCAGATTGCGATTGCGGGTTTGGTCCAAGGCTTGTCAGAAGCGCTGCACTTTGCGCAGAAAGCGCGGCTCGATGGGCGCTCTGTCGTGGAGGTGATCAGCCAAGGTGCCGCTGGCAGTTGGCAGATGTCGAACCGGTATGAAACCATGCTGGACGATCACTACGATCACGGCTTTGCGGTCGACTGGATGCGCAAAGATCTTGGGATCTGCTTGTCGACGGCGAATGAAAACGGTGCAAGCCTGCCTGTCACTGCTTTGGTGGATCAGTTTTATAATGATGTCCAAAAGCTTGGGGGTGGGCGTTGGGACACGTCGTCGCTCTTGAAACGGCTTGCAAAAATAGGCTGATGCGATGTTTTCGCACTGGACACCACGAGTAGAGTGCGTATGTCGGCACTACGCACCGAAAGGTCCCAATATGAAATATTTTCCAGCGCTTATCCTCGCCCTGACGCCCACACTTTTGATGTCTCATGACTACACGATTGGCGGTCTCAAGATCGATCATCCTGTTGCGCGCGCGACAACGCCAACCGCGCGCACTAGTGCAGGTTACATGACAATCGAAAACGTGGGCGAAACTGCCGACACCCTCCTAGCGGTGGAGGCTGACTTCCCCCGCGTTGAGTTGCACACGACCACCGTGACCGATGGCGTTGCCAGCATGCAAAAGTTGGAAGCTGTTGAAATCCCTATGGGGGCAACAGTGACCTTTGAACAAGGTGGCCTGCACGTCATGATCATGGGCGTCACCACCCAGTTGATGGAAGGTGACACAGTTCCAGCGGTTTTGGTGTTCGAAAACGCGGGCCGGATCGATGTTGATTTTAATGTCGAACAGATGGACGGTTCAGGCCACGGCAATATGAACCACTAGTGCCTAGTCGCGGCTGAGAAGGTCAAACTTGCGTAGCTTCACATAAAGCGATTGCCGCGACAGGCCGAGCATTTCGGCCGCAGCCACGCGGTTGTTCATCGTCAGCTCAACAGCTGTTTCAATGCACATCTTTTCGACAACATTGGTCGTTTCAGCCACGATTTCTTTCAGCGTTGCACTGCCGACCAGTTCAACGACAGATTCCAGCCCTTCATCTGTGACGGGTGCCTGACCACGGGCGGCGTCCACGCGGTTCACATCCCGAATGACGAACGCATAAACTTTAGTGTCGCTGTCGGCATCGATGACACTGACCGCAATCTCAACGGACCGCGGGCTGCCATACGGGCCTGCCACTTTGGTCGCATATGTTTTCATGCGGCCAGAGCGGTTCGCGTTTTCTGTCATCACCTTCAGGTCAACGCCACCACGCAGCAAATAATCTGCGAAGCTGCTTCCCTTGATGCTGCTGATGTTTGCAACGCTTAAAAGGTCAAGGAAACCATCATTTGCGGACAGGATTTTCCCGTTATCGGATGCAAAAACGATCGCATCTGGGCTGGCCTGATAAAGACCACGCAAGCGGCTATCCAAGGCATTCGACTGAGACGCCTTTTCGCCAACGACTTCCAGACGGACCAGAAGTGTCCGTTGGCCAGCAGCGCGGAACAGCGAGCTGTAAAGCCGCAATGGTTTGCCATAGCTACATTCCAGTCCCGAAGTTGGAATGGATTGGTCGCTCACAGCTTGTGTCGACAGATCATCCACCAACTCTGCGGCGCCTTTACCTTCGACGTGATCGGCCAAGCTGCTGCCAATCAGCGCGTCCCGGCTACCGTTTAAAATAGCGGCAGCATTCTCGTTCAGTTCTGAAATGCGGCCATCGTTGCTGGACATGAACACGAATGCCTCGGTCGTGTGGTCCATGAGGACGCGCAGCCGTGTATCGTATTCGCGATGCAGCTCCAGATCACGTTCCAAGGCCAGATGTGCTTGGACAAGCTGGCTTTGCATTTCCGCAATGGGCCGCAAATCGCGGCCCAGCAACAGGATTGCGCCGTCAGGCCCAACACGATGCAAGCTATACCTGATCGGAATGTTCCAATCCGTGCCACCTTCACCGTGGTTGAGTTCAATGGGTCGAGCTTGCCCATCCCCTTTGAGGAAGTCTTTCAGACGACCGTCGAATTTACTAACGCTTTCCACGGTCAAAACATCGCGGATGTCTTGGCCTTCCAAGCCTTCCAGCTTTTCATAGCCGTCGGTGTTCGGGTTCATCAGTGTGCTGATGACCTTACCGGTCTCATCAACCACAATGCCGATGTCAGACACCTCAGAAATGATGTCGCCCAAAATCTCTGGTGCGATCAGTGGGATTGAGCCGTTGTCCCAATACTTCGCGCCACGCGATTGCACGCCGGAGCTGGTCCGCTTCTCAGCCCGATCACCGCTCATAGCACGAAATCCTGACTGGCTTGGGATTTTGTCTTTAGGCCGCAAAGAACAATCGCCTCATCTGGATCTTTGGTTGTAAACGTCGCACCGGTTGCAGCCTTAACATCGTAATCGGTCTCTAAGATTGTCCCGCCAATGACCACGGGAGGGGGGTTATCAATCGCCTCATGAATAGACTTCACAATTCCGCGAAGACTTTCAAGGGTTTCGCCGATTGATGCGGAAATGAAGACGGCATCGAAAGCATGATGGACGAGTTTTTGGCGCACGTCGTCTGGATGCGCGTCGAGCAGCAGATTAACCGACAAGCCGCGGCGCCGCAGTTGCCCAGCAAGAAGCACGGCGCCCAATGTATGGAAAATATCCTTGGCAACAACAATAAGCACCGTCGGTGCGTCGGCTGTTGCGGGTGTTTTTCCACTTGGCGCCGGGCCGAGTTCATGTAGCAACGACTGTAGTCTAGACACCCCAATCGTGACGCCGCTAAAGCTCATTTCGTCTTTGCACCAAGCATCGCCCATCTGTCTAGCGAGAGCTGGCACATAGCGGTCGACAATCAAATCTGGTGAGATGCCGGAGGCGATCGCCTCGTTAACCGTTGCCGACATTGCGCGCCGATCAGTGCTGAGGGCGGCAAGGCTGAATTTCACAAGAAGGTTGGTATCGAGGTCATCCAAATTCCCAACACCAAAAGCGCCGCCAGGATCCCCTAGCCGCGGTTTGGTCGTTTTGGAGGTGCGATACTCGGTCATCCGTGCATCCTTGTCAGTTAGGCCCACGTGGACCTAGCCTATATCTATTCTCTATTGCGCGACATGTAATGTCAAAGAGTATTGACAGTTACGCGGTTGTACAGCGCGATCCAGAAGATTTCTGATCAAAAAAGATTGGTATTTCTTACGGATTTAGCCCCAAAAATGAAAATTTGACAGCTTATAGAACTATGTAACGCAAGGTTGACACTTCGGGTCGGCGCCTCCTAAACTTTACAATAAGAAATGTAAGGGAGAGTTTACATGTCCATTGTTTCAGAACAGCCGGTTTCGGTTGGTTCTGCCTTTGGGCAGGCAAAAGGGTCTCTCTATACCCCTGAACAACGCGCCCGCCGTGATGCCACAGTCTGGACACTGGTGCAGGGTATTTTGGCGCCTTTACAGTTTCTCGTCTTCCTCGTGTCGGTCGTGCTGGTCGTGCGATACCTCCTGTCTGGCGTCGGATATGAAGCTGCAACGTGGTCGATTGTGATTAAAACTGCAGTGCTTCTAACCATCATGGTGACAGGCGCGATTTGGGAAAAAGTCGTCTTTGGGCGGTACCTTTTTGCGCCGTCATTCTTCTGGGAGGATGTGGTGAGTTTTGCGGTTATCGCATTGCATTTGTTATATATTCTTGCGCTTTGGTTTGATCTGCTCGACCCTATTCAGCTGATGATCGTCGCGCTCGTGGCCTATGCCGCCTATGTCCTCAATGCGGCGCAATTCCTGTGGAAGCTCCGGCAAGCACGCCTCCAGTCGGAGGGCGCCGCATGAACGACCTGACGCCAGCACCCAACAACGGATGCCGTGACACCCCAGTGTTGAAGGAACGTGGCCAACGCGAAGTCTTCTGCGGCCTCACAGGAATCATTTGGCTTCACCGCAAGATGCAGGATGCCTTCTTCCTTGTCGTTGGTTCACGCACCTGCGCGCACCTGCTGCAATCGGCCGCTGGGGTAATGATTTTTGCTGAACCACGATTCGGCACCGCGATTCTGGAAGAAACCGACCTTGCAGGTATGGTCGACGCGCATCAGGAGCTTGATCGCGAAGTGGCCCGCCTGTTGGAGCGCCGTCCGGACATCCGCCAGCTTTTCTTAGTGGGATCTTGCCCGTCTGAAGTAATCAAACTCGATTTGGCAAAGGCGGCAGAACGCCTCACCCAAGTGCACGCGCCGCACGTTCGGGTGCTCAACTACTCCGGCTCCGGCATTGAAACCACCTTTACGCAAGGGGAGGATGCCTGCCTCGCCTCAATGGTCCCCGTCCTGAACCACACCGACGAACGGCAACTGTTGGTTGTTGGCGCCCTACCGGATGTGGTTGAGGATCAAATGTTGGATTTGCTGTCGAAACTCGGCATCGTACCTGTGAAGGTGTTACCGGCGCGACGCATTGATCAAGACACCGCAATTGGTCCGAACACCGTCTTCGCGCTCACCCAGCCGTTCCTTGGTGATACTGCCGCTGCGCTGGAGCGTCGGGGTGCCAAACACATTGCTGCCCCGTTCCCATTCGGTGATGAAGGCACAACTGCGTGGCTTGCCGCCGTTGCGGAAGAATTTGGCGTCTCAAGAGAAGTCTTCGATGACGTGACCGTCGCCCCACGTACGCGCGCCAGAACCGCGATTGCGCAAGCCTCTGAGAGTTTGTGCGGCAAGTCGGTTTTCTTCTTCCCTGATAGTCAGCTTGAAGTCCCGCTTGCACGGTTCCTTGCCCGCGAATGCGGGATGACACCGATTGAGATCGGCAGCCCCTATATCCATGACGCAATCCACGGTCCTGATCTGGCGCTCATCCCGCCCGGTCCAACGATCAGCGAAGGGCAGGACGTTGAGAAGCAGCTCGACCGCGCCCGCGCAGCAAAGCCTGATCTGACGGTCTGCGGCCTTGGCCTCGCCAACCCATTGGAGGCAGAGGGCCTCAGCACGAAATGGGCGATCGAGTTGGTCTTCACCCCTGTGCATTTCTACGAGCAGGCGGGTGATCTCGCTGGTCTCTTCAGCCGACCGCTCAGACGCAAGGCGAAACTCTCGTTGGAGGCGGCAGAATGAAGCTTGCCGTTTGGACATATGAGGGGCCGCCGCACGTGGGGGCCATGCGCGTCGCAACCGCGATGAAGGGGATGCACTATGTGCTCCATGCCCCACAGGGCGACACTTACGCCGATCTTCTATTCACAATGATCGAACGCCGAAACCACCGCCCGCCTGTCACCTACACCACCTTCCAAGCCCGCGATCTTGGCTCCGACACGGCAGTCCTCTTCAAAGAGGCGGTGCAATCCGCGATGGAGCATTTCGATCCCGAAGCGCTGATCGTTGGGGCGTCTTGTACTGCCGAACTTATCCAAGACGATCCGGGCGGACTGTCGGAGGCGCTGGGCCTCTCCATCCCTGCCATCCCGCTCGAACTACCAAGCTACACGCGCAAGGAAAACTTCGGCGCGGATGAGACGTTCTACCAAATTTGTCGCGCTCTCGCGGGGCCGGTGGAGCGGACCGCGCGTGTGAGCTGCAATATCCTTGGGCCCACAGCCCTAGGCTTCCGCCATCGCGACGATGTGCAGGAACTGACAGCGCTGCTGGAGGAAGGTGGGATTGATGTGAATGTCGTGGCACCCCTGGACGCCACACCAAGCGACATCAAGCGGCTGGGCGCCGCGCATTTCAACGTCTGCCTTTACCCTGAAACAGCGAGCGCTGCCGTCCGTTGGTTGGAGCGGGAGCATCATCAAGCGTGGACCAAAACTGTGCCAATTGGGGTTGGCGCCACCCGCGATTTCCTCGCTGAAGTTTCTAAGATCACTGGCAAAGACATGCGCCCCGACGAAAGCCGCCTACGCCTGCCGTGGTGGTCCAAATCGGTCGACAGCACTTATTTGACAGGTAAGCGTGTCTTCATTTTTGGTGATGGCACACATGTCGCCGCCCATGCCCGCATCGCGCGGGATGAGATGGGGTTCGAGGTCGTTGGCATCGGTTGCTACAACCGCGAACAAGCCCGAGGAATTCGCGCGCTGGCCAAAGAATACGGCGTCGAAGCGCTCATCACAGACGACTATCTTGAAGTCGAACAGACCATCGAAACCCTTGCGCCAGAAATGATCCTTGGCACGCAGATGGAACGTCACATCGGTAAGCGGCTCGGCATCCCATGCGCTGTGATTTCAGCGCCGGTACACGTGCAGGATTTCCCCGCCCGATACTCACCGCAGGTCGGTTTTGAAGGGGCCAATGTTATCTTCGACACGCTTGTGCATCCGCTCGTGATGGGACTTGAGGAGCACCTGCTGACAATGTTCCGCGAGGACTTCGAGTTCCATGACGACGCTGGCGCGAGCCATCATGGTGGCAAAGCCGTTGAAAGGACCAAGACGGAGATCGTGGAAGCGGTCGCCTCTTTCGACAACGTTGTCTGGCTCCATGATGCAGAAAAAGAGCTGAAAAAGATCCCGTTCTTCGTGCGCGGCAAAGCCCGCCGGAATACGGAAACATTCGCGGCGGAGCGGGGCATCCACGAAATCTCGCTCGAAACGCTCTACGAGGCAAAGGCCCACTATGCGCGATGACGTGATGACATATCATCCCTATCGCGTTGTGATCGTGACGCTGGATCAGCACGCCGCTGGCCCTGCCGCCCGTGTGTCTGAGCGTCTGGCTGGTGATTTTCCGGGTCTTGAGATCAGCGTTCATGCCGCCGCTGAATGGTCCGAATGCCCCGACGCCTTGTCAGAGACCAAGAAAGCTGTGGCGCAAGCAAACCTGATCATCGCCAACATGCTTTTCCTCGAAGAGCATGTCGCCGCCATTTACGATGATCTGCTGGCCCGCCGTGAGGATTGCGACGGCATCCTTGGGATGATTGCGGAAACCAGCATCGTGAAGCTGACCAAGATCGGTGACCTCGACATGGCGAAACCGTCAAGCGCGGCGGTCAACTTGCTCAAGAAACTGCGCGGCAGTTCAAAGCCGGGCGCGGGGTCTGGTGCCAAGCAGATGAAGACGCTGCGCCGCCTGCCAAAGATCCTCAAGCTTATCCCCGGCAAGGCGCAAGACATGCGCGCTTGGTTCCTTGCGATGCAGTATTGGCTGGGCGGGTCCGACGACAACGTCGAAGGAATGGTCCGCTTCCTGTTGGGTCGCTATGCCAAGCGGGATGATTGGCAGACATCCGACGCGCCAATGCCAGTCGATTATCCAGAGCTTGGCCTCTACCACCCCGATCTTCCTGGTCACCACATCGCGACTGACCTTGCTGACCTGCCCGCGCTAAAAGAGCCGGTTGCAACAGTTGGCCTGTTGATGCTGCGGTCTTACATCCTTGCGTCTGATGCTGCGCATTATGACGATGTGATCAGGTCCTTTGAGGCGGCGGGTATGCGCGTCATTCCTGCCTTTGCGGGTGGCTTGGACGGGACACCTGCGATTGAGGAATACTTCGAAGGTCGCGTAGATGCGATGGTGTCGCTCACGGGGTTCTCCCTGATTGGTGGTCCGGCATATAACGACAGTGACGCGGCGGTCGCGCTTTTGCAGCGCTTGAACGTTCCCTACATCGCAGCGCAGCCGCTCGAATTCCAAACGCTCGACCAATGGGCAAAAAGTGGTCAGGGCTTGGGTCCAGTTGAGACAACCATGCTTGTCGCACTGCCGGAAATTGACGGTGCAACCAACCCAACTGTCTTTGCCGGACGGCACGGGGTGGAGGGGTGCAAGGGCTGCGCACATATGTGTTCGGCTGGTGTGGCCAAGACGATGGCCCCATGCCCAGAACGCATCGCGGCCCTAACAGAGCGCAGCAAGAAGCTCGCCGTTCTGCGCCGGAAGGACAACGCTGAGAAAACCGTCGCCATCGTCCTCTACGGCTTCCCGCCCAACGCCGGTGCTGTCGGAACAGCGGCCTACCTCAGCGTGTTTGAATCGCTCCACAACACGCTGCTTCAGATGAAGCGGGATGGGTATGAATTGGATGTACCCGAAACCGTTGATGACCTTCGCGCATTGGTCCTTGAAGGGAATGCCAAGCAATACGGGCAGGAGGCGAATGTTGCTGCCCAAGTCCTTGCCAATGACATCGTGACGCAAAGCCCTTGGCTGGATGAGATCGAGGCCGTTTGGGGCCCTGCACCTGGCAAGGTGCAATCAGACGGGCAGGGTGTGTTCGTTCTGGGTGCGCAGCTTGGTAAGGTCTTCATCGGGGTGCAACCGACCTTTGGGTATGAGGGCGACCCGATGCGTCTGCTTTTTGAAAAGGGCTTCGCCCCGACCCATGCCTTCGCGCAATTTTACCTCTGGCTCCGCAACACGCTGGAGGCGGATGCGGTGCTGCATTTCGGGATGCACGGCGCTTTGGAATTCATGCCGGGCAAACAGTCTGGTCCATCCGCCACCTGCTGGCCGGACCGTTTGATCGGCGACCTGCCAAACCTTTACCTCTATGCCGCCAACAACCCGTCGGAGGCATCGCTCGCCAAGCGTCGCAGCAATGCGATCACAGTCACGCATATGACGCCGCCGCTGGCGCAAGCGGGGCTTTACAAAGGGCTGAGTGAGTTGAAGGACAGCTTGCTGCGGTGGCGCGCCATGCCCGCGGATGACGACACGCGCGGTGAATTGGAAGACCTCATCCGGTCCCAAGCGAATGCGGTTGATCTCAATGCGCGCAGCTTGGAAAAACTCTGGTTGACCGTGCTTGAAACAGAAGGGTCCCTGATCCCCGACGGCCTGCATGTGGTGGGCAGGCCGATGACCGATGCGGCCAAGTTCGACATGCTGCAACTGATGCCGTCAGAGGCCCGCAAAGACGCCGCCGCGCGGCTTTCTGAGGAAAGCGAACTGCCCGCGCTGATGCGTGCATTGTCAGGGGAATATATCCCACCAGTACCCGGCGGTGACATCATCCGCAGTCCAGAAATCTTGCCAACGGGCCGCAACATCCATGCCTTCGATCCGTTCAGGATGCCAACCGCATTTGCGGTGCAAGAAGGGGCGCATCAGGCGCAGGTTCTCCTCGACACCCACACCGATTTGCCGCGCACCGTTGCGATGGTTCTATGGGGGTCGGACAACATCAAATCGGATGGCACGCCGATCTCCCAAGCTTTGGCGCTGATGGGGGCCAAGCCGCGCTTTGACAGCTATGGCCGCTTGGCAGGTGCGGACTTGATCCCGCTCTCCAAACTGGGCCGCCCGCGTATCGATGTGGTGATGACACTCTCCGGTATTTTCCGCGACCTGCTTCCACTGCAAACGCGGATGCTGGCAGAGGCGGCTTTGAAATGTGCGGAGGCGGATGAGCCGCTTGATCAAAACTACATCCGTGCCCACGCGCTCGCCTATGCGCAGGAAATGGGCTGCGATCTAGAGACGGCCGCGCTGCGTGTCTTCTCCAACGCGGAAGGGGCCTATGGGTCCAACGTCAATCAGTTGATCGACAGTTCCGCCTTCGGGGATGAGGATGAATTGGCTGACGCTTATGAGGCTCGCAAGAGCTTTGCATATGGCGTCAACGGCAAGGCCGCGCAGAATGCGGAGCTTTTGCAGAAGGCTTTGAAAGACGTTGATCTGGCCTATCAAAACCTTGAGTCTGTCGAGCTTGGCGTCACCACCGTTGATCACTACTTTGACACGCTTGGCGGTATCGCCCGCGCGGTGCGCCGCGCCAAGGGCGGGGAAGAGGCACCAGTTTACATCGGCGACCAGACCAGAGGCGGTGCAAAGGTTCGCACTCTGCAAGATCAAGTTGCGCTTGAGACCCGCAGCCGCAGTCTGAACCCAAAGTTCTTCGAGGGGCTTTTGAAGCACGGGCACGAAGGTGTCCGGCAGATCGAAGCGCAGATCACGAACACGATGGGATGGTCCGCCACCACAGGCGATGTGGAGCCTTGGGTCTACCAGCGGCTTAGCGAAACCTTCGTGTTGGACGAAGGCATGAGAGAGCGTTTGGCGGATTTGAATCCGCAAGCGTCGATGCGGATGGCAAACCGACTTTTGGAAGCATCTGACCGCGACTACTGGGCGCCGGATGCTGAAACGTTGGAGGCGTTACAAGACGCGGCTGACGCTTTGGAAGACAGAATTGAAGGGGTCGCTGCGGAGTAGCGACCGAACGAAAGGAAGGAGGCTCACATGAGCCCCAAAGACAACGTACCAAACCTGAATGGCCTTGATGGGGAGGGTTCTGTTCAGGTGCATCAGGACGCCAGCATGCAGATCGAAGGCACGAAAGTTTTCAGTGTCTACGGCAAGGGTGGGATCGGCAAGTCGACGACTTCCTCTAACTTGTCGGCTGCGTTCTCAAAGTTGGGCAAACGGGTGCTGCAAATCGGCTGTGACCCGAAGCATGACAGCACGTTCACCCTGACCGGATCATTGGTCCCCACGGTGATCGACATCTTGAAAGAGGTCGATTTCCACGCCGAGGAATTGCAGCCCGAAGACTTTGTTTTTGAGGGCTTCAACGGTGTGAAATGTGTGGAGGCTGGCGGCCCGCCAGCCGGCACAGGATGCGGCGGCTATGTCGTTGGCCAGACCGTGAAATTGCTCAAGCAGCATCACATGCTGGAAGAGACAGATGTGGTCATATTTGACGTGCTGGGCGACGTCGTCTGCGGTGGCTTTGCGGCACCGCTTCAACACGCGGATCGCGCGCTGATCGTTACGGCAAATGACTTTGACAGCATCTATGCGATGAACCGGATCATTGCGGCGGTTCAGGCGAAATCCAACAACTACAAAGTCCGCCTGGCAGGCTGCGTTGCCAACCGCAGTCGGGAGACGGATGAGGTGGATCGCTACTGCGAAAAGGTGGGCTTCAATCGCATCGCGCATATGCCGGATTTGGACGCGATCAGACGGTCGCGTTTGAAGAAGAAAACGCTGTTCGAGATGCCTGATGATGAAGAAATCGTGCAGGTCCGGAAGGAGTATATCCGTCTAGCTGAAACGCTTTGGAACGGCACCGAACCATTGGCGCCTGCGCCGATGGAAGACCGCGATATTTTCGAGCTTTTGGGGTTTGATTGATGATGTGGTCTGACCCCAAAAACCCCATGTTTTTAACGTACACCATGCGTACACACAGCATACACAGTGCATACATATGTTTTGGTGCACGCAGATGATGAGCTACGCCGCCACCCGTGACCGCGTCGAGGATTATTTCGACCGCACCGCGACCAAAACGTGGGAGCGTCTGACATCAGACGCGCCCGTGTCTGGTGTGCGGGCAACGGTGCGTGCTGGGCGGGATGAAATGCGTGCGTTGATGCTGGATCAGTTGCCTGATGATTTGACCGGTACGCGCATTCTGGATGCAGGCTGTGGCACTGGTGCGATGGCCGTCGAATTGGCGCAGCGTGGCGCGGATGTGGTGGCCGTGGACATCTCACCCGCGCTGATCGAGATTGCGAAAGAGCGGGCACCAGCAGAGCTGCGTCGACGGATCACTTGGGTGTCGGGCGACATGCTGGATAAGACCGCAGGTCGGTTCGATCATGCGCTGGCGATGGATTCGCTGATCTACTATGGCGCTAACGACATAGCGGCCCTTTTGGACAAGGCGAGCCAGCGGGTCGATGGCAAGTTTATCTTCACCCTCGCCCCGCGTACGAAGATGTTGATGCTGATGTGGCGGGTGGGAAAGCTGTTCCCGCGCAAAGACCGCAGCCCGACAATGGTACCGCACACGACCGCTGGTATTGCAACGGCCTTGCGCAATTCAGGTGCTAAGGGTCCGCTGAAAGAAATCCGGCGCGTGAAGTCCGGCTTCTACATCTCAACTGCATTTTCCTATGAGCGGAGGACGTCATGATCGTTCGCGCCGCCACGCTCAAAAAGATTTCCACCGACTTATTGCCTTTCTCGGACGCAGTGAGCGACGACCTCCCACTCGCTCAGCTTCTGCGGATGTCGCTGTTCCAATTCTCAGTTGGAATGGCGGCAGTCATGCTTCTGGGCACCTTAAACCGCGTGATGATCGTGGAGCTTTCGGTCCCAGCATTTTTAGTGGCGATTATGATTGCGATCCCTGTTTTGGTCGCACCGTTCCGTGCCCTATTGGGCTTCCGTTCTGACACCTACAAAAGTGCGATTGGCTGGAAGCGGATCCCTTACCTTTGGTTTGGATCGCTCTACCAGTTTGGTGGCTTGGCGATCATGCCGATGGCCCTGCTCGTTCTAGGCGGATCACAGGCTGTTGGTCCCACATGGGCGGGTGAAGTGGGTGTAGCTTTGGCGTTCCTCCTCACTGGTCTTGGGATGCATATGACTCAGACCGCGGGGCTGGCCTTGGCCGCTGACCGCGCGACGGAGGAGACACGGCCAAAGGTCGTCGCACTGCTGTACGTCACGTTTCTCATCGGGATGGCGTTCAGCGCTGTTATCATTGGCACCCTGTTGCGCGACTTTAGTGAGCTGCGCTTGGTGCAGGTCGTGCAAGGGGCGGCAGTTGTTACGCTGGTTTTGAACCTGACCGCGCTCTGGCGGCAGGAGCGGGTGCGTCCGATGAGCAAAGCCGAACGCGCCAAACCGCGCCCGATGTTCCGCGATGCATGGAATGATCTGGTGTCTGGCGGGTCCGCTGGGCGGCTGCTGCTGGTCGTATTCTTGGGCACGATGGCCTTTAACATGCAGGATGTTTTGTTGGAGCCTTACGGCGGCGAAATCCTTGGGCTGTCTGTGTCTGCCACGACGCTGATGACGGCGACATGGGCAGGTGGCGCATTGGTGGGATTTGCGGTTGCAGCCCGTTGGCTGGCCGCAGGTGTTAGCACATACCGCATGGCTGCTAGAGGAATCCTGTACGGATTGGCCGCCTTCTGCGCTGTCATTTTTGCTGCACCATTTGGATCAGCTTGGTTGTTCTACATCGGGGCGACCATGATTGGGTTTGGCGGTGGATTGTTTGGGGTCGCGACCCTGACCGCTGCCATGACATTACCGACCACAGGGACTGCGGGTCGGGGACTTGCCCTTGGCGCTTGGGGGGCTGCACAGGCTACCGGAGCAGGGCTGTCCATCTTTATCGGGGGCGCGCTTCGCGACCTTGTAAACCATGCCGCCGGGAACGGCATTTTGGGAGAGGCGCTCGCCACGCCAACCACGGGCTATTCTGTCGTCTACCACACGGAGATTGGCCTTCTTTTCGTAACCCTGATTGTCCTTGGACCCTTGGTAAAGGTCCGGGCCATGACCACGGAAAACTCTGCCAAGCTCGAGCTGGCAGACTTCCCGACCTGACCACTGAAAGGAACACACAATGGTTGGAGAAACATTCTTTGGAGACTTTGATCTGGCGAGCGCAGCGATATGGCTCTTCTGGATCTTCTTTGCGGGGCTTGTCTATTACCTGCAAACCGAAAACATGCGCGAGGGGTACCCGCTGCAAGACGACGATGGCACGACATCCTCTGGACCAGGGATATTCCCGACGCCAAAGGACAAGACATTCCATCTGCGTGATGGCCGTGGGCAGGTGACTGTTCCAAGCGGGCAGAACCCTGACCGGACGAACTTGAAGATGGCGCAAACCTCGCCCTCTGCAGGTTCACCCTATGTGCCAACGGGCGATCCGATGGTGGATGGGATCGGTGCCGCTGCATGGGCGCCGCGCCGCAATGTGCCAGAACTCGACGCGCATGGGCATGTGAAGATCCGCCCGATGTCGGCGATGGATGATTTCCACGTGTCTGCAGGGCGTGATCCACGTGGTCTGCCTGTTGTGGGCGGCGACGGTGAAGTCGTCGGCCGCACAACCGACATGTGGGTCGATGTGCCAGAGCAGCTGGTGCGATATCTGACTGTTGATCTGAACCCAGAGGGGACTGGCAAGACCCGCCTGATCCCAATGAACATGGCCAAGATCGGCACGGACCGTGTGACGGTGAAGTCGCTTTATGCCCACAACTGGGACGGCGTTCCGACCATTCGGTCTGCGGATCAGGTCACACTTCTCGAAGAAGAAAAGATCATGGCCTACTACGGCGGGGGCACGCTTTATGCAACGCCTGAACGCTCTGGGACGGTGATCTAATCAACAAACCGGCCCTGCGGTTTGTGGGGCCGGTTTCTTGCCAAAGGGGAACACAATGAGTCACGACGATTTCAACTTTGAGCCTGTCCGGGGATTGCCGGAGGAACTGCCTAAGGGTGAACATATCTTGTGGCAGGGCTCGCCTGACTTCAGGCGCTTGGCGCGGGAGGCTCTGGCAGTCCGCTGGGTCGCGGCCTATTTCGCCATTCTCTGCGTATGGCGGATTGGGGTGTCGTCGGTCGAAAACCCTTTGTTTGTGTCTGTGATGCACGCGGTGCCATTGGCGATTGCGGGGGTTATCGCTTGTGTGCTGATCTATCTGATTGCTTACGTGCAAGCGCGGGCGACGGTTTACACGCTGACCAACAAACGCGTTGCGATGCGGATTGGGGCGGCGCTGACGATGACGTTAAACCTGCCTTATAATTGGATCGGCTCTGCGCAGTTGGATTTGAAGCCGTCTGGACACGGCACGCTGGCGATGGAGCTGATTGGCGACACGCGGCTGTCTTATCTGATGACGTGGCCGCATGTCCGACCGTGGAGTATCGCGCGCACTAAGCCCGCGCTGCGGTGCATCCCTGACGCTCAGAAAGTGGCAGTGATCTTTGCCGACGCGGCGGAGACGCGGGTTGGCGAACCTCAGATCACACGGAAAAGCGCTGGGCCGTCTGGCGCCGTTGCAGCGGAGTAAGCCATGTCACAGCTCGAACAACAGATGCGGCATCGGGACAAGGAGATGGTCCCAACCATTCTTGTCAAAGCGATGTTTGGATTGATGCTCGCCACCACGGGGATCGTGGCCTATGCGCAATGGTCAGGCACGCCGGATGTAGGTGTGCTGGAAGCTTCGCCGATTGAACTGAGCAGAAACATTCTGCTGATCGGGGATCGGTCCGGTGTTTACGAGGTCCGCGATGTGGATGGCACCGTGATTGCGGTTTCATCAGACCCTAAAGCGGGGTTTTTGGGCGTGATTGGCCGTGTCGTGGATCGGGAGCGCATGCTCCACGATTTGACGACGCAGGACCCGATTCAAGTCGTGCGTCGCACCAACGGCAACGTCGCCATTCTTGATGACACCACCGGCATGGCCGTCGAACTTATCGGCTATGGCGAAGATAACGTGGCTGCCTTTGCGCAGCTTTTGGACTGAAACCACCGTGGCGAGCCACCACGGGCAGATGTGAAAGGGAACCACATGGGACTATTAACACGCAGCAAGGAAACCGCACCCTGCACGGTGACGATTTCCCATCGGTTTGACGAGCTGTCAGCGCATGTGCGTTTCGACAACGGCACGACCGTGAATCCGGGCGATAGCGTTCAGGTACAGGGGCCTGAGATCATGGCGCCCTTTGGTGAGATTGTTGAGGAACAGCGCACTGCTGTCATCACCCGTGCCAGCAAGCTTGAACAGCTTTGGACCCGCGCGACCGGTGATCTGGAGTTCATGGAGCTTTGCGAATTCTCCTTTAGCGAAGAGGTGATGTCATGAACGTGCAACGCCCCACCCATTCCGCCGACGCCTCCACCGTGGAGGAGGCGCTGGCCGCTGGCAACTATGATCCGGTTGTCGATAGCAAGACCGCGACTGATGTGGCGATGCAGAACACGCTGCTGACGCCGCGGTTCTACACCACTGATTTTGATGAGATGGACGGGATTGATGTCACGCCCGTCCGCGCAGAGTGGGACAAGCTCATTAGTCAGATGAAAGCAGACCCTAACAGAGGGCATTTCAAGAAGAACGAAGACTGGGACAACATTGATTGGGATGGTATGGACCCGCACCTGAAGGCGGAGTTCATCGATTTTCTGATCAGTTCTTGCACTGCCGAATTCTCTGGCTGCGTGCTTTACAAAGAGATGAAGCGCCGTGGGTCGAATGATGATATTACCACCTTGTTCCAGCTTATGGCACGGGATGAGGCGCGGCATGCGGGCTTTATCAATGATACGCTGCGCGAGGCAGGGATTGCGGTGAACCTTGGGTTCCTGACGCAGTCAAAGAAATACACCTATTTCCGGCCAAAGTTTATCTACTACGCGACCTATCTGTCGGAGAAGATCGGATACGCCCGCTACATCACCATTTACCGTCATTTGGAGGCAAACCCCGACAAGCGGTTCCATCCAATTTTCAAGTGGTTCAAAGAGTGGTGCAATGATGAGTTCAGCCACGGCGAAGCCTTCGCCCTGCTGATGAAAACAGACCCTAAATTGACCGAAAGCTTTGCAAACAAGCTGTGGATCAAGTTTTTCCTGACGGCGGTCTATTCGACGATGTGGGTGCGCGATCACCAGCGTCCTGCCTTTCATGAGGCGCTGGGCGTTGATCCGGCGTGGTACGGGCAAGAGGTATTCCGCAAGACATCAGAGATTAGCAAGCAGGTGTTCCCGATGACGCTCGACATCGATCACCCGCGCTGGATTCCAGCGTTGAACCGGATGCAGGTCGCGAACCTAACGATTGCCAATGGGCGTAAGCAAGGCGGTATTGTCGGTTGGGCCAAGCGGATGGCGGGATCAGCGAAAGCGGCGGCGGCCTTCGTGTCGCTGATGACAATTCCGGCGAAGAGCAACGAAGTGCCCGTCAGCCCAAGATTGGAGCCTGCATACTGATGTCAACGGTCTGGGGTGCAGCATTGATCGCGGTCTTCGCATGGTGGATGTCCACTGGCGTGATCCTGTTCGCTGTGCACTGGGCCGACCGTGCGAGTGCAAAAGCGCGGGGACGGTTCGCGATCCTCACCTTTCCGTTTAGTTTACTTGGGCTTTGGTTGTTGTCCTCTGCGGATGTGACCGTGGCGGGGGCCTATCAAGGGTTCGTTGGTGCCTTGCTCGTCTGGGGGTGGGTTGAACTGTCGTTCCTTACAGGCGCGATCGTGGGCCAACCTGTTCCAACGACGGAGGGGCAAAGCGCATGGCGGCGGTTTGGTGCCGCGTTGCGCGCACTCATATATCATGAAGCGGCTTTGGTCGCGGCGCTGATCGTCGTGGCGATGCTGTCCGTCGGGCTAGAGAACCGCGTTGGCATGGCGAGCTTTCTGATCCTCTACCTCGCGCGGGTGATGGCGAAGTTGAACCTCTATTTCGGTGTGCCACGGATCAATATTGAGTTCCTCCCCCGCGCCTTGGCGCATCTCAAGACCTACTTCCGGCAAGGGCCGATCACCTTTGCCTTTCCTGTGGCGATCACGCTGCTCACTATCATTTTTGCGGTTTGTGCCGAACGGCTTTGGACTGCAGAAACAGACTCTATTGCTGTTGGTTTCGCACTTTTGTCGACGCTGACGGCGCTTGGTTTGCTCGAGCATTGGCTCATGGTTGTGCCTTTGCCTGACGCGAAACTCTGGCGCTGGCTTTTGCCGGATGCTGCCGTAATTCCAGAAGACAAAGGGAAGACCCATGGATTTTGATGCGCTGTTTGACGCCCAATTGGATCAGCTGAAAAGCGAAGGAAACTATCGATATTTTGCTGAGCTTGAACGGCAATGTGGGAAGTTCCCGCGTGCGGCCAATCATGGGGAGGATGGCGTGCGCGATGTCACCGTTTGGTGCTCCAACGATTATCTGGGCATGGGCCAGCATCCGGCGGTCATCAACGCGATGTGTGAAGCGGTTCAGCGGACAGGCACGGGCGCGGGCGGCACGCGCAACATCTCCGGCACGAACCACGATCATTTGCTGCTTGAGGCGGAGCTAGCTGACCTCCACGGGAAAGAGGCCGCGTTGCTGTTCACCAGCGGATATGTGTCGAATTGGACGGCGTTAAGCACGCTGGGGTCACGGTTGGAGAATTGCGTGATCCTGTCGGATGCGGGCAATCATGCCTCCATGATCGAAGGGATCCGGCATTCCAAAGCGGACAAAGTGATTTGGAAGCACAATGATGTGGTGGATCTGGAAGCGAAGCTCGCTGCGCTGCCAAAGGATGTGCCCAAGATTGTTGCGTTTGAGAGTGTCTATTCGATGGACGGGGATGTTGCCCCCATTCGGGAGATTGTCGAGGTGGCCGAAAAGTACGGTGCGATGACTTATCTAGATGAGGTGCATGCGGTGGGCCTTTATGGACCGCGCGGTGGCGGGATCAGTGAGCGAGATGGGCTCGCAGATCGGATCACATTGATCGAAGGGACGCTCGGAAAGGCGTTTGGTGTTGTGGGCGGGTATATCACTGGTTCTGTCGCCCTGTGTGATTTCATTCGCAGCTTTGCCAGTGGGTTCATTTTCACGACTGCCTTGCCGCCAGCGGTGGCGGTAGCAGCCCGTACCTCCATCGCTCATCTGAAAGTGTCGCGGGCGGAGCGAACGCAGCAGCGGCGACAGGTGGCGCGGTTGCGCGCGCGGCTCGATCAGGCAGGGATCCCGCATATGCTGAACGACAGCCATATCGTGCCGGTGATGATCGGCGATCCGGTGAAGACGCGGATGCTGGCCGATTATCTGATGCGTGAGTGGGATATATATGTGCAGCCGATCAATTATCCGACGGTGCCGAAAGGGACGGAGCGGTTGCGCTTTACACCGTCGCCTTTGCACACGGATGATGACATCGATCATCTGGTCCAAGCGCTTCAGGTGCTATGGTCGCAATGCGCTGTGGCGCATGCGGTCGCTTAGGCCAATCGCTCTTTAAACCAGTTTGCCACTAAGTCTGGCGCCTCTTCATGGATGAGGTGCCCGTAATCTGGCACCTCCGTCAGGGTGGCTTTCGGCATCCTGTCGCTGGCTGTCCGGCTGGTGGCTGGTGGCACAGCTTTGTCGTTTGTTGCTGTCAGAAAATGGGTCGGCGTGTTGAACTTTGGCAACCGCGCCAGCAGCGGGTCGAGCGACCATTGCGCCATCATAGACAGCGTTCCGTCGACGTGTGCGGCGTCTATGGCAAGACGCAGGTAGAGCGCTTGGCCAGCCTCATCGATCTTTGATCCGGTGCCTTCAAGCAGTTGCCGGACAGAAGACCGGCTTGAGGTCGCGGCTAAGACCTGCGCGGCGAAGGGCGTTATGGAAAGGGCTTTGGCCATCAACGGGAAGAGCCAACCCGCGATGCCATCAAAGTTGCTGAGAGCTGCGTTGATCCCGAAGAGTTGTTGGGTCGGGAGTCCTAGTTCTACCATCCGCATGGCGATCGGCACGCCAGCGGAATGACCAACCAGCGCTTCGGGGGTGATGCTGAGGTGTTGGAGGAGGGCGTTCAAATCCTCCGCTATTGGGTCAAGGCCGTGGCGGTGCTGTGCGCCGGATTGGGTGAAGCCCTGACCGGGAAGGTCGATGGCTGTAACGTCGCATGTTTCGGCCAAGATCGGGAACAGGGCGCGCCAGCTTTGCGTGGCCCCGCCTGCGCCGTGGATCAGGACGAGTTTCGGACCTGTGCCCTGGCGCTGGATGTGCCATCTGTGAGGGCGATGGAGCACGATCTGCGACTGGTTGCGCATCGGCCACCCTGCCGCATCTGAGGGCCATTTCATGAGGTGGCGCTCAGGCCAGCGGTAACTGCGTTGGAGATGCTGCTGGCTTGGGCGCGGGGGAGGGAAACGTAGGTTGCGTTCATCACAGAGGCGAGCGTGCGCAGTTGGGACTCTGGTCGCTGGCCGGTGTCGATGATGACAGTGTCGATCCCTTCGGAGAGGACGATTTTGGCGATGTTACGCGCATCCTGTGCGGCTTGCGGTCGGTTGCCCGCGCCATCAAGCGCGACATTGGCGCGACCGTCCGTCAGAACGCAGATCGTCGGCGTCATGCCACGACGCCGCGCGGTAATGGCTTGCAAAAGTGCGGATTGAAGTCCGGCCGCAAGTGGCGTGCCGCCACCACCGGGAAGGGCAGCCAAGCGGCGTTTGGTCAGGACGAGGGAGCGTGTGGAGGGGAGGAGCACCTCCGCTTCTGTCCCGCGGAATGAAAGGAGGGAGACATGATCGCGCCGCGCATAAGCATCGGCAAGCAAAAGTTCGACCGCGCCTTTCGCCTCAGCCAAGCGGCCCATCGCGGCGGAGCCGGAGGCGTCTACGGCAAAGACGACGAGACGGTCTGATCGTTCCTCAAACCGTTTAATGCGCAGGTCGTCTGGGCTGATCTTGACCCGCCCGTCGAAGTTCGGCCCCCGTCGCAGCCTTTGAAACGGCGCGGCGGCGCGGAGTGTCGCGACGACGTCAAGCCGTGCTTCGCTATTCGGCCTCCCCGCTTTTGGCGCGATGGGTCGGCCGCGTCTGTTTGAACGTTTCGCCTGCCCCGTTCCAGAGCCTGCTGCGCCATTGGAGAGCGTCTTTGAACTGAACATCAAAAGGCCTGCAGGGATTGCTGCTTTCACGGCATCGATGATGCGGTCTTCGAGCGGGCCAATAGCGTCCGTGTCATCAGATTCGTTGCTGTCGCGCACTTGAGTGCCTGGAGGCTCCGGCTGCTCCGATTCCTGCGGGGTGGGGAGGCGCTTCGCGCGATGGGCAAAGACGAGTTCGGCGGCAAAGGTCACATCCACTTCGTCCAACGTTCTGGCCCCCCTCAGGCGGGCCAACGCCCGCGCGGCGCGAAGAGCGAAATCCGGGGCGCGGAGGGAGTCGATGCCGAGGTTTGCACTGATCTCGGTCAAGAGGACGATGGCATCCACGACTTCGATCTGGCCAGTTGGCGCTGGCAGCTTTGGGACGTGGGTGATGTCGCGCATCGACAGGTCTGTCAGGTCGATCCGAAAGGCCAAACGCTCTGCAAAGACTGCGGGGAAGGTGTCGTCTTCCAAATCACTTTCATCGACGGCGAAGATGGGTGTCTTCCCTTCTGTTGCTGCGAGAACGCGGCGGGCTGTGCCGCGGATCATTCGGTCCGCCATTGTGAGCAGAAGCGGCGCACCAGAGTTCACGATCCCTTGCGCGGCGACCATGCGCCCTTTGGTCAGGGTTGCTGTCACATCCATACCGCCGAAAAGTGCGGTTTCGTCCATTGCTGGATGGATACGGCGTGTGGATTTTGGCAATCGCGCCAGCAGCGCGTCGCGAACCGGACCTGGTCGCCCACGGCAGATCAAACCGCCGAGTGAGGGGTCATCACGGATCAGTTGAATGCAAATCAGCCCGTTGTGGTAGGCGTCTGGGGCGTCAGCCGAGGACATCGACCAAGACCCGTTCGACCCGCGCGGTTGATCCAGAATCGTCCAGCGGATCGCGGCGTAATCTGTGGCGCAGGGCCATTGGCGCGACAGCGCGGACATGGTCGCGCTTGAGCGTTGTGCCGCCGGACCATGCGCAATACGCGCGGGCGGCTTTCAGCAGGGTCAATTCGCCGCGCAGGCCGTCGGACCCAAGGGCAAGGCAAAGCTCCGCCACATCCCGCAAAACGCTTTCGCCGGTTGCGAGTGTCTTGATGTTTTCACGGGCCACGAGGATTTGATCGCGCACGGCGGCGTCTTCGGCTTGCCAGCGCAGAAGGAACGCAGCGTTGTCATTCTCAAAAGCATCGCGGCGGCGGATTACCTCTATCCGCGTGTCGATGTCGGTTGGGGTGCGGACGTCGAGCGACAGGCCAAAACGATCGAGGAGTTGTGGCCGAAGCTCGCCTTCCTCCGGGTTGCCGGAACCAACGAGGACAAAGCGCGCGGGATGGCGGATGGAAAGCCCTTCCCGTTCCACCAAATTCTCTCCACTTTGGGCCACATCGAGAAGCAAGTCGACAATGTGATCTTCGAGGAGGTTTACTTCGTCAATGTAGAGGTACCCGCGATTGGCGCGGGCGAGGAGGCCGGGTTCGAATGCTTTTTCACCTTTTGTGAGCGCCTTTTCGATGTCCAACGCACCTGTGACCCGATCTTCCGACGCGCCGAGCGGCAGGTCGACGACAGGGGTTTGTTGTTCCCCTATCGTGTGGTTGCAAAGGCCGGACCAATTGGGCACATCCTCTGCCGCAGGGCTGTTGACCGGGCAGCCTTTTACGGCGCGGATCGGCGGCAGCAGATTAGCGAGCGCGCGGACGGCAGTTGATTTGCCAGTACCACGGTCGCCAAACACCAAGACACCGCCAATTGAATGGTCGATCGCCGTCAGGATCATGGCGAGCTTCATCTCGTCTTGTCCAACGATGGCTGAGAAGGGGAATGGCTGTTTCATGCGGCTTCCAATTTCCGAAGGGGGGAGCGACCGCCCCATGAGCCCAGATCCGAATGAATTCTGAATCGGGCATAAAGTTCTTCTTGAAACCATCCTTCGGTGCGGACGGCTTTGATGGCTTCGGCGTGGGGGCCGGTGCGGGCGAAAGCGTTCATGCTTTGCTCCGACGGCCAGATGGAGAATGTGACCTGATGCAGCATTGGGATTTCGCCAATGCCGATTTTGAAGGCGACGTTGGGGTCTTGGCCGATCACTTCTGAGATGTTCGGAACACGGCCCCAGAACCGCGACAGGATGCGCGGCTTGATAGAGGCGCGGGTGAGCGCGGCGAGGGGGCCATTGAAATTCGCGGCGGCAGGCTCAAACGGTTCTTTGCCCGACCATTTGCCCCATGCGCGGGTCGGGTGCAGGAAGACGGACCAATCCTCAGATGCGCGGTTGCGGTAACGCTGGAAGATCGGGGAGCTGCGCACGCGGTCCACGGCGGTGTCCGTATCGGGCCATGTGGCGAGAATTGCGATGACCGATGGATTTGAGGTGGGTGTGAAACCTTCACCGACGCCTGATCCGCAGAGTTTCCAAAAACCGATATCGGGCGTTCTGGCCAAGGGAATCCGTGCAGATGCCATCATAGAGAGCGCCCAAAAGCGCGCCCAAAATCCGTCAAAACGGAAAAACGATAGGCTGACAGTCTGAGTCACGTACGACTCCCTTCGTAGTGTAAACTAATACTGACACATTGCGGATAATAAAGGAAGGTTTTGCTGAATTTTTCGGAATTGGTTGTAAAGTAAGGTTTACATAACTAGCCTGACTGCATGGAATCTGAATTTGATCAGCAAAGTGCGGCGGGCCGCGCGGTTGTGATTGGTGCCGGGCTGGGTGGCTTGTCGGCAGCGATGCGGCTTTGCGCGAAGGGGTATGCTGTCACCGTGGTCGATCGTTTGGACACAGTGGGCGGGCGCGGATCGTCCGTTCAGCAGGGTGGGCATCGGTTTGATCTAGGCCCAACGATTGTGACGGTTCCACAGGTGTTTGAGAAATTATGGGCCGATTGCGGGCGAGATTTTCGCAAAGATGTGACGCTTGAGCCGCTTGATCCGTTCTACGAAATTCGGTGGCCGGACGGCAGCATTTTCACCATGCGCAGTGGTGAGGAAGCGATGCGCGACGAAGTGCGGCGCATGTCGCCGCGCGATCTGAAAGGGTTCGATCGCTTCTTGAAAGACGCGCATCGGCGGTATGTGATTGGTTTCGAAGGCATGGTCGCCAAGCCGATGCATCGGCTATGGGACACGCTGAAAGTCCTTCCGACGTTTGCGATGTTGCGGGCCGATCGGTCGATCCTTGGGCTGGCGAAGGCACGGGTGAAAGACTCGCGGTTGCAGATGGCGCTGTCGTTCCATCCGCTGTTTATCGGTGGCGATCCGATGCATGTGACGTCGATGTACGCGCTTGTCAGCCATTTGGAAGCGAACTTCGGCGTGCATTACGCACAAGGTGGCGTGCAGGCGATTGCGGATGCGATGGCCAAGGTCGTCCGCTCGCAAGGGGGGCAGATCCTGTTGCGCGAAGAGGTCAGCAAGATTGCGTTTAGCGCGGGCAAAGCGGAAGCGGTTGAGTTGAAATCTGGTAAGCAGTTGGCCGCCCCGTTGATTGTGAGCAATGCCGACGCGGGCCATACTTATGAGACGCTTATGGCGGATCATCAAAAGCGCCGCTGGACACCCAAGAAGTTGAACCGCAAGCGGTGGTCTATGGGGTTGTTCGTGTGGTATTTTGGAACCAAGGGCACCGCTGACATGTGGCAGGACGTGGGACACCACACGATCCTGTCAGGACCACGGTATGAAGGGTTGCTGCGCGACATTTTCATTAAGGGCAAGCTGGCGGATGATATGTCGCTCTACTTGCACCGTCCGTCCGTGACGGACCCGTCTGCCGCGCCTGCGGGGGATGACACGTTCTATGCTTTGTCACCTGTCCCGCATCTTGGGTTCAAGAACCCTGTGGATTGGTCCGCTATGAAGGCGGAGTATCAGGACAAGGTCGCGGCGGTTTTGGATCAGACCTTGCCAGGTTTCCGTGATCGGATCACGACAGAGTTGGTTTATACCCCCGAAGATTTCAGGGATCGGTATCTGTCGCCGCATGGGTGCGGGTTCTCGCTTGAGCCGCGCATTTTGCAATCGGCTTGGTTCCGCCCGCACAACGTGAGCGAAGAGGCTGATGGGCTGTTCCTTGTTGGCGCTGGAACGCACCCTGGGGCTGGTTTGCCAGGGGTCGTCTCCTCTGCTGAGGTGCTGGGCAAACTTGTGCCGGATGCGCCGATGCGGGCTGATGTGAAGATGGCAGCAGAATGATACGGCCCGATGATCTGGAGCATTGCCGGAACGCGATCCGAACCGGGTCCCTTTCCTTTCATGCGGCGAGCAAGCTGTTGCCCGCCTCCGTCCGTGATCCATCGCTCGCGCTCTACGCGTTCTGCCGCTTGGCGGATGATGAGGTCGATGAGGGTGAGGAAAAAGCCAGCGCGGTTTTGCGACTGCGCGACCGGCTTGATCTGGCCTATGCTGGTCGTCCGCTGAACGCGCCGGAGGATCGTGCGTTTGCCGCGATTATCGAAGACTATGACATGCCCCGTGCTTTGCCAGAGGCATTGCTGGAAGGGCTGGCGTGGGATGCGGTTGGCAAGCACTACGAAACCTTGTCCGATGTGACGGCCTATTCCGCGCGGGTAGCGAGTGCTGTTGGCGTGATGATGTGCGTGTTGATGCGCGTGCGCGACCGCGATGCGCTGGCACGGGCCTGTGATTTGGGCGTCGCAATGCAACTGACCAACATAGCGCGCGATGTGGGGGAGGATGCGCGCGCTGGGCGGCTCTACCTTCCGCTCGATTGGTTTCAGCAGGCGGGCGTGATGCCTGAAGCGTTCCTCTCTGATCCGGCCCCTTCAGAGCCCATCCGTCAGATGACCAAACGCCTGTTGGCGCAGGCGCGGCTGCTCTATGAGCGGTCAGAGGCGGGGATCAACGCTTTGCCGCTGAATGCGCGGACGGGAATTTGGGCGGCGCGGTTGGTCTATGATGGGATAGGCAAAGACGTGCGTCGGAACCGCTATGACAACGTCACATGGCGCGCCCACACCAGCCGCCGTCAAAAGCTGGGTTGGTTGACGCAAGCCGCGGGTCAGACGGCGATGTCCCTTGTCATGCCGAAGTCGGCGATGCTTTATGCGCAACCGCTGCCAGAGGTGGCGTTTTTGGTCGACGCAGCGGGGCGGGATGCCAAGCAGCAGGGCCGCACGCAAGCCGTGCTGGACATCTTGTCAGAGCTGAGAGCACGCGAGGTGTCATTGGAATTTGAGCGCCGCTGACCTAGATTAAAGCCTCGAGAACATCGGAGCTGAGACATGGATATTTGGCTGTTTTTTCTGTTTTTTCTGGCGACTTTTGGCGCTGGGGCCACGGGTGCGTTGTTCCCGACGGGCGAGTGGTACAAAAGCTTGAATAAACCCACTTGGGTGCCGCCTGATTGGGTGTTTCCGATTGCTTGGACCTCGATCTATTTGCTGATTGCCTTTGCCGGTGCGCGGGTCGCGGGGCAAGATGGCAGCGGTTATGCGATGGCGTTCTGGGGTCTTCAGATCGCTTTTAATACGCTTTGGACGCCGGTGTTTTTCGGCCTCCGCGGGTTGCGAGAATCTTTGCCGGTGATGGCAATGCTTTGGCTGTCAGTCTTGGGCGCTTTGGTGACCCACTGGCAGGTTGATCTTTATGCGGGTCTCGCTTTTGTCCCCTACATGATTTGGGTCACAATTGCGTCGGCTTTGAACCTGTCGATGATACGGCTTAACCCCGATCAGGAGAAGTTGGAGCTTCACAAGATCTGACCTTGCGCCTTCACTGAAACTCGTGCCAGTTTTGGGGATGGAACATCACGTGAAATCTTGGGCGGAGGTTGCGCCGCATTTGGTTGCGGTGACGGCGGGCCGTGCGCCTGCAGACCTTGTCATTACCGGTGGCCGTTTGGTCAGCGTGCAAACGCGTGAGGTGTTGGATGGTTGGCAGGTGGCCATTGCGGAGGGGCGGTTCGCCTATGTCGGGCCGGACGCCAGTCATTGCGTCGGGCCAGAGACAGAGGTGCTAGACGCCAATGGCTGCTATCTGATCCCTGGTCTCTGTGATGGGCATATGCACATCGAAAGCGGAATGTTGACGCCAGCGGAATTTGCGGCGGCGGTCATTCCGCATGGCACCACGACAATGTTCACCGACCCGCATGAGATAGCAAATGTGCTGGGCCTTGATGGGGTGCGCATGATGCATGATGAGGCGCTGATGCAGCCCATCAACATCTACACCCAGATGCCGTCCTGTGCGCCCTCTGCCCCGGGGTTGGAGACGACAGGATTTGAGATCAGCGCCGCTGATGTGAAAGAGGCGATGGGATGGCCGGGGATCATCGGGTTGGGGGAGATGATGAACTTCCCCGGTGTGATCAACGGTGATCCGCAAATGCTGGCAGAAATGGCGGCGACGATGAATGCGGACAAGACCGTGGGTGGGCACTATGCCTCCCCCGACAAGGGTGTGGCGTTTAGTGCTTACGTCGCGGGCGGTGCGGCGGACGATCACGAAGGTACGGCAGAGGCGGATGCGCTGGCGCGAGTGCGCAACGGGATGCGGTCGATGATGCGGCTGGGATCGGCGTGGTATGACGTTGAAAGCCAGATCACCGCGGTGACGGAAAAGGGTCTGGACCCACGCAACTTCATCCTTTGCACCGATGATTGCCATTCGGGGACGCTGGTGAACGACGGTCATATGAACCGTGTTGTGCGTCATGCGATAGATTGTGGCTGTGATCCATTGGTGGCGCTGCAGATGGCGACGATCAATACGGCGACGCATTTTGGGTTGGAGCGTGAATTGGGCAGCATTGCCCCTGGACGGCGTGCCGATATGATCCTGACCTCGGATTTGACCGCCTTGCCGATTGGACAGGTGATCGCGCGGGGTCGGACCGTTGCGATCGATGGGGCGTTGCGCGCCGACTGTCCGCATTATGACTGGCCCAAGACTGCACGTGGAACGATACATTTGGGCAAAGAACTGGCGACAACAGATTTCGAAGTGGCGGCGCCCGAGGGAGCCAAAAGTGCGACTGTCAAAGTCATTGGCGTGGTGGAGAACCAAGCACCGACCAAGGCGCTGACGGCGGACTTGCCTGTGGTGGATGAGGTAATCCAAGGCCAGGGCGATGTTTGCCAGATCGCCCTTGTGGAACGTCACCGTGCGACGGGTGATGTGGTGAACGGGTTTGTCAGCGGGTTTGGGTATCAGGGGCGGATGGCGATGGCCTCCACCGTGGCGCATGATAGCCACCATATGATTGTGGTTGGGACCGATCGCGACATGATGGCCACTGCTGCGAACCGGTTGGGAGAGGTCGGCGGCGGTGTTACGGTTTGGAAAGACGGGGCGGAGCTTGCGCTGGTTGAATTGCCGATTGGCGGGCTTATGTCGGACCAACCCGCAGCTGAGGTTGCCGCCAAAGCCGATCAGATGGTCAAGGCGATGGAAGCCTGTGGCTGCACCCTCAACAACGCTTACATGCAGCATTCGCTGTTGGCCCTTGTCGTTATTCCAGAGCTTCGGATTTCGGACCTTGGGCTGGTGGATGTGACGAAATTCGAACTGACCGAATTGATCGAGACACAAGAATGAATACCCCAACGAGCAGAAACATCATCACACCAAAGGTGCTGGAAGCGGAAAGCTTTACCGACGCAGAGGCGGCGATTGAACGGTTAAAGGAGATTTATCAAATCTCCTCCAAATTTTTGTGTGATCGGTTTGAGGAGGCGCTGAAGACAGGCGTTGCCGATACAGCATATCGGGCGTTCTATCCTGAGATTAGGTTTACCTCAACCAGCTACACGAAAAGCGACTCGCGCCTATCCTTTGGCCATGTCGCGGAACCGGGCGTCTATAGCACGACAGTGACCCGGCCGGATCTGTTTGCGCATTATCTGAAACAGCAAATTACGCTGATCATGAAGAACCACGATCAGCCGGTGGTGATTGGTCCGTCGGATACGCCGATGCCGGTGCATTTTGCCGTGGCCAATGATGACACAGTGTCGGTACCGCAAGATGGCGCGATGGAGTTTTCGCTGCGCGATTATTTCGACGTGCCTGACCTTGCGACAACCCACGACAATATTGTGAACGGGGCGGAGTATCATTTCCCGAATGGATCGGCCCCTTTGGCGCTGTTTACAGCGCAGCGGATTGACTATTCACTGGCAAGGCTATCGCATTACACTGCCACCTCTGCCGAGCATTTTCAGAACCACATCCTGTTCACGAACTATCAGTTTTATGTGGAGGAGTTTGAAGGCTTCGCACGGAAGATGTTGGCGGACAAAGACAGCGGCTACACCAGCTTTGTCAGCACCGGCAATGTGGAGATTACAGACCCCAAAACCCCGATCGAGCAGCCAGCAAAGATGCCGCAAATGCCGACCTATCATTTGAAGCGTGACGGCGGCGCAGGCATCACCTTGGTCAACATTGGTGTGGGCCCGTCGAACGCGAAAACAGCCACAGATCACATCGCCGTTTTGCGCCCCCATGCATGGCTGATGGTGGGGCATTGCGCGGGGCTTCGAAACTCCCAACGGTTAGGCGATTTCGTTCTGGCGCACGCCTATTTGCGAGAGGATCACGTTCTCGATGACGACCTGCCCGTATGGGTGCCAATTCCGGCCCTGGCGGAGATTCAGATCGCGCTGGAAACAGCAGTGGCGGATGAGACCGAACTGAAGGGTTATGAACTCAAGCGCATCATGCGGACAGGGACCGTTGCCACCATCGACAACCGCAATTGGGAACTGCGCGATCATTCGGGGCCAGTGCAACGCCTGTCGCAATCGCGTGCGATTGCGCTTGATATGGAAAGCGCGACAATTGCTGCCAATGGGTTCCGCTTTCGGGTGCCCTATGGCACGCTTCTCTGTGTCAGTGACAAGCCGCTGCATGGCGAATTGAAGCTGCCAGGGATGGCCTCAAACTTCTACAAAACACAGGTTTCGCGGCATTTGATGATCGGAATTCGGGCGATGGAACAGCTTCGGGAAATGCCTTTGGAGCGGATTCACAGCCGGAAATTGCGCAGTTTTGAGGAAACAGCCTTCCTCTAACCCCATAAAATGGCACAAAATACGCCGAAATCCCTTATTTTCTTACACTAATGATTGTGGTGGACCACTATATGCCGTTAAATATGCGTATGAGGCCCAATAGGTCGGGCATAGAAGGGAGACCAGAAAATGGCGAAACCAATGACTAAGGCGCAACTCGTAACAGCGCTTGCTGAAGAATCTGGCATGGACAAAAAAGGCGCATCCAACGCGCTTGAATCCATCGTGAACATCATCACACGCGAAGTATCCGGTGGTGGTGCTGTAATGCTTCCAGGTGTTGGCAAGATTTACTGCCGCGAGCGTCCAGAGCGTATGGTCCGCAACCCAGCCACAGGTGAGCAGATCAAGAAAGATGCAGACAAAGTGGTCAAGATGACCATTGCGAAAGCACTGAAGGACAGCGTGAACGACTAATCGTCGCGGAGCCTTGCGTTCAGTTTGAGTTTACTAAAAGGTCGCTTTCTAAGGCGGCCTTTTTTCGTTGGGGGAAGCGGTGGACATCAAAGCGGTTGTGATGGGTGTGGCCTTTGCTTTGATGTGGTCATCGGCCTTTACATCTGCCCGCGTAATCGTGGCTTATGCACCTCCGATGGCATCCCTGTCTTTGCGGTTTTTGGTGTCGGGATTGATCGGTGTTGCGCTGGCCTATGGGCTAGGCCAATCGGCGCGTTTGACGCTGATGCAATGGGTGTTGGTTGTCGTATTTGGTATCTGTCAGAACGCGCTCTACCTCGGCCTGAATTTCTTCGCCATGCAGACGGTTGAGGCGTCATTGGCCTCTATCATCGCGTCGTCGCTTCCATTGATTGTCGGGCTCTTGGGATGGGTCGTGTTTCGGGAAAAGGTGCGCCCGCTGGGGATCATCGGATTGGTGGCTGGATTTGCAGGGGTGGGCCTGATCATGGGCGCGCGGTTGCAGGGCGGTGTCGACGTCTTTGGCGTGGTCTTGTGCTGCATCGCGGCTGTGTCATTGGCGGTGGCGACGCTGGCGGTCAGGGGTGCGTCGTCGGGCGGGAATATCCTGATGATCGTGGGTCTTCAGATGCTGATGGGCAGCGCCATGTTGGTCGTGCCCGCACTGATGTTGGAGACGTTGAGTGTCACATGGTCATGGCAACTGATCGTGGCGTTTATCTATACCATTTTGGTCCCCGGGCTGATTGCGACGGTGACGTGGTTCTACCTCGTTGGGCGCGTGGGTGCGGTGAAAGCCTCAGCCTTCCATTTCCTCAATCCGTTCTTCGGCGTGGCCATCGCCGCTGCGCTCTTGGGAGAGCAATTGGGGATGAGTGATATCATCGGTGTGGTGATCATTATGGCAGGTATTTTGGCTGTGAACCTGTCGAAGCAACCCACGGTGAAGTGACCGTTTGTAACCTCATTTCGCGTGACGCGGGCAGGGATGCATCGCTAGGGTCGCGGCGATGGATTTAGTTCTTGGATATCTTGCAGGCGTTTTCACCTTGATTAATCCCTGCGTTTTGCCGGTGCTTCCAATTGTTTTGGCAACGGCATTGCAAGCGGGGCGTACGGGGCCGGTCGTTCTCGCTGTGGGGATGAGCCTGTCATTCGTGAACGTCGGAATGACCGTCTCGGTGTTTGGCCGTGCGCTTGGCATTGATGAGCTGGTCGTTGCGCAGGCGGGGGCGATGCTGATGGTCGCCTTCGGGCTGGTGCTGCTCGTGCCGCGCTTTGCGGAATGGTTTGCGACAGCGACGGCGGGCGTGGCTGCGCGGGCGGACGCGGGGCTCGATGAAATTGACCGCACTGGAATGCGAGGGCAGTTCCTTGGCGGGCTGTTGCTGGGTGCTGTTTGGGTGCCTTGTGTCGGGCCGACGCTGGGTGGGGCGATTGCGCTCGCCTCCTCAGGCGAAAGCCTGTTGTGGGCCGCGATGACGATGCTGACCTTCGCGCTTGGCATATCCACCGTTATCGTTTTGCTAGCCTATGGGGCTCAAAACGTCATCCAATCCCGCCGTTATTGGATGCGGCGTATTTCGACTAAGGCGCGGCCACTGATGGGGGTCATTTTTGTCCTTGTCGGGCTCGCCTTGCTTTTCGACCTTCACAAATATGCGGAGATTTGGCTGTTGGACCATATCCCTTACTGGATCCAAGACTTGTCTGTCCGCTTCTGAAAAAGGAGATCATCATGGATCGTCGTACATTTATCGCCACAGCCGCTGCAGTCGCAGCCTTGCCTGCCGCCGCCCATGCGATTGGGTTGGAATATACACTCGGTTTGGTGAAAGAGCGTTTGGCCGCGGGGGAGACGGTGTTCATCGACTTCGCGACGCATTGGTGCGCCACCTGCCGCGCACAAGAGCGGGTGCTGTCCGCCCTGCTGGAAGAAAACCCCGCCTATGAAGAAAACATCACCTTTGTTCGCGTCGATTGGGATGTCTACAGCGACAGCGATTTGGCCATTGAGCTAAACATCCCGCGTCGCTCAACGCTCGTGGTTTTGAAGGGCGAAGAAGAATTGGGCCGCCTCGTCGCGCGCACATCCCAAGGCGACATTCAGGGGCTGTTGGATACGGCGTTGAACGCCGGCGCTTAACCGATCTGTCCGCGTTCGCCGCCTGTTTGACCACGGTCAAGCAGAAGGTGGTCGAGGATAACGCAAGCCAACATTGCCTCGCCAACCGGCACGGCACGAATACCGACGCAGGGGTCGTGGCGGCCTTTGGTGATCACCTCGGTCGCGGTGCCATCCATGCGAATGGATTTGCGCGGGCTGAGGATGGAGGAGGTTGGCTTCACAGCAAACCGTACCACGATGTCCTGACCGGTGGAGATGCCGCCCAAGATGCCACCTGAGTGGTTTGAGGAATATTCCGGTCCATCTTTCCCCAAAAAGATCTCATCGGCATTATCGCGGCCTGTCAGCGCTGCTGCGGCCATGCCTTCGCCAATCTCGACGCCTTTCACAGCATTGATCGACATCATCGCGGCAGCAAGGTCGGTGTCGAGCTTGCCATAAACAGGCGCGCCGATTCCTGTGGGTACGCCACGCGCGACCACTTCGATGATGGCTCCGACGGAGTTGTGGTCGTCCTTGCGCAGCCACGCGAGGTAGTCATTCCATTCGGCGGCGGCGTCCGCATCAGGGCAGAAGAAATCGTTTTGGTCGATCTGTTCCCAATCCACCTTGGCGGGGTCGATCTGCTTGGTGCCCATTTGGGTCATGTAGCCTTTGATCTGGACACCTGGGGCGATTTTTTGGATGGCCTCACGCGCCACGCCCCCTGCGGCCACCCGTGCAGCAGTTTCGCGGGCGGAGGAGCGGCCACCACCGCGATAGTCACGGATGCCGTATTTCTGGTGGTAGGTGATGTCGGCGTGACCGGGGCGGAAGGTATTGGCGATGTCGCCGTAATCTTTGGACCGCTGATCCGTATTTTCGATCATCAGTTGGATCGGTGTGCCGGTTGTCTGGCCTTCGAACACGCCGGACAGGATTTTCACGTCATCCGGTTCATTCCGCTGTGTTGTGTTTTTGTTGAGACCGGGGCGGCGTTTGTCCATCCACTGTTGGATCATCGCTGCTTCGAGCGGGACACCGGGTGGGCACCCATCGACCGTCGCACCCAAAGCGGGCCCGTGGCTTTCACCCCATGTGGTGAAGCGAAAAAGATGGCCAAAACTGTTGATCGACATGGGTGCTCTCCTTTGCCGGATTGGTCTAACGGTGTGCGGCTGGCTTCTCAAGTCCCAACGAAAAAAGGCCCGCTTTGAAAAGCAGGCCTCTCTAAATTCTGTGGCTGACTAAGTTCAGTCTTTGCCTTTGTGTGGTGCCCAAAGTTTCTTGTTCGTCAGATAGAGCAAGACGGACAAGACAGTCAGGAAGATCACACCAGTGAGGCCAGCCTGCTTGCGCGCCATCATCTTTGGCTCTGCCGTCCACATCAGGAAGGCTGCAACGTCTTCTGCCATGTGGTGCAGATCGTTTGCATGACCGTCATCAAATTCGACCCAACCGTCGTCGAGTGGCTGGCTCATGGAGATCCAGCTGCCTGGGTACTTGTGAGAGCCGTCTTCGTATTTACACTCATCTGGGTAGCCGCCGTTTGGGAAGGCTGAGTTGTAAAAGCCGTCCATTGGGACTTCCATGTTGGCGGCGCATTCAGGCTCTTCCTCGTAGCTCACGAGGAGGGAGGCGATGTATTCAGCGCCGCCCATGCCTTTGACCAGCTGATTGATGCCTGTGCCGTACGGGCCGTGGAAGCCCGCACGCGCCTTCGCCATCAGGCTCAGGTCAGGTGCGTTTGACAACGCGGATGCTGGGAACTTGTCAGCAGGCGTTGCTGTGCGGAAGTCACCTTCACCGTCGAAGAGTTTTTCATCGAACACTTCGTAGAATTCAGCATAGGCGCGCATCTGATCTTCTGGCAGGCTTGGTCCGCCTTCATCCGCGAGTGTGCGGAAGGCCACAAGCTCAAGACCGTGACAGGCAGAGCAAATCTCTGTGTAGATTTTCAGACCACGCTGAAGCTGCATTTGGTCGAAGCTACCGAAGGGACCTTCGAACGAGAAGTCGAAGTCTTCGATATGTGCTTCGGCACCGGCGGCGTGCAGAGCTGGCGCGGAGAGCGCCAGTGCTGCTGCGAGTGTGAGTTTACGGAACATCAGTCTTTTGTCCTTTCTCACTCAGCCGGTGCAGCCACGGCGTCACCGCCGTTGGCTTTCGCCGGATAATGAGCGTTGAAGTCATCTTCGATCGTAGCTGGTGGTGTATCCGGCTTCTCGATCACGCCAAGGAGTGGCAAGATTACCAGGAAGTAGGCAAACCAGTAGGTCGAACCGATCAAGGCGATATATGGGTAGATCCCTTCCGCCGGCATCGCACCGACCCACATCAGGATGATGAAGTCGACGCAGAGCAGCGCGAACCACCATTTGAACATGGGACGGTAACGACCTGAGCGGACGGAAGATGTGTCAAGCCATGGGGCAAGCGCCATCACAACGATCGCACCGAACATCGCCAGAACACCGAAGAACTTCGCGTCGATTATGCCGAAGGACAACCACTCTACCGCGATGACGACCCAAACTTCGTTATCGAAGGCACGCAGTATCGCGTAGAACGGCAGGAAGTACCATTCAGGCACGATGTGCGTTGGTGTCGCCAGTGGGTTCGCTGGGATGTAGTTGTCTGGGTGGCCAAGGTAGTTTGGCATGAAGCCAACGATTGCCATGAAGACAACAAGGATGATCGCCAGTGCGAAGAGGTCTTTGATGACAAAGTATGGCCAAAAGGGCAGCGTGTCTTTCGCAGCTTCTTCCTTGCTGGTGCGGCGCACTTCGACACCTGTTGGGTTGTTGTTGCCTGTCGTGTGGAATGCCCAGATGTGGACGATCACGAGACCCGCAATCAGGAACGGCAGCAGATAATGCAGGCTGAAGAAGCGGTTCAGCGCAGGCTGACCGACAGAGGATGCACCGAGCAACCAGGTCTGCAAGCTGTCACCGATGAACGGGATCGCACCGAAGAGGCCGGTGATCACCGCTGTCCCGTGGAAGGACATCTGACCCCAAGGCAGAACGTAACCCATGAAGGCTGTGCCCATCATCAGCAGGTAGATCAGCATACCGATGATCCATGTGACTTCGCGCGGAGCCTTGTAGGAGCCATAGTAAAGACCACGGAAGATGTGCAGGTAGACTGCAAAGAAGAACAGCGATGCGCCGTTCATGTGGAAGTAGCGGATCATGTGACCGCCGTTCACGTTGCGCATGATGTGCTCTACAGAGGTGAACGCCATGTCGACATGAGGCGTGTAGTGCATCACGAGCACGATGCCGGTGATGATCTGAAGCGCCAGTGTGAATGTCAGAACGATGCCCCAGATCCACATCCAGTTCAGGTTTTTGGGTGTTGGGATCATCAGGGTGTCATAGAGAAGTCCGACGATTGGCAGGCGCTTGGCCATGCCCTTTTCGAAGTTGGACTTCGGTTCGTAATGGTCGTGGGGAATACCGCCCATGAGACTGTCTCCTTAACCGAGTTCGATTGTCGAGCCGTCAACGAAGGCGGCAGGTGGAATTTCGAGGTTGCGCGGCGCTGGACCTTTGCGGATCCGACCGGACAGGTCGTAGTGCGAGCCATGGCATGGGCAGAACCAACCGCCGAAATCGCCAGCACCGTCGCCCAAAGGCACACAGCCCAAGTGTGTGCAGACACCCATCTGAACGATCCACGCACCCGCGCCTTCGCCTTCAGGCGATGGGATCGTGCGGTTTGCGTCGGTGGCGAGCGCCTCAGCCGCGAGGTTTTCGTTGCGTGCGTCGCGGTCAGGCAGAGAGTCGACGATGGAGTCGTCGGCCATTGCCGCTTGAATTTCTTCACCAGTGCGGTGGCGGATGAAGACAGGCTTGCCTTGCCACAGAACTGTCAGCTGTGTGCCGGGTGCGACGTCGGCCACGTCAACACGGATTGAGGCCAATGCTTGCACGTCAGCGGATGGGTTCATTTGGTTGACCAAAGGCCAAACGGCTGCGCCTGTGACAACTGCGCCTGTTCCGGCGGTTGCATAATAAAGGAAATCGCGGCGCGTCCCTTGATGGTCGTCTGCATGTGACACGAGATACATCTCCGGCTAGTTTCGGGGCTCAGAGGCCCACACGTTTTAACGGTAATCGGCAAACCGAGTTCCATTTGGGGGCTATTTAGCGTTGGAATCTAGACTCGTCCAGCGGACAATCGGGCGCAGGGCCATTACGTTCATGTGAGGAATCTTGATGGGACAATCTGGCATCAATGGAAGCTGTCATTGTGGGGCGATCAAATTCACCTACAGGGGCCGGACAGAGCGGCTTGTCAGTTGTAATTGCAGCATTTGTCGCTGCTATCGCTCGCTTTGGGTGCATGCGGAGCGGTCGAATTTGGAATTTCACGAGAAAGGAGAGATGGTTGAATACCTTTGGGGCGATCGTGAGATTATTTTCGGCAACTGCGCCACTTGCGGCTGTACGACGCATTAGTCGTTAGGCAAGTGCCGAATCTCATGACCGCGTGGCAGAGAATATGGCGATGGTGGACCTGCAAGACATTGCACATATCAAGGTTAGGCATTTTGATGGGGCTGACACGTGGGAATTCATCGACTAACCTCGTAATTGTGAACGGTTTCCCGTCACAACCAGCATTGTTAAATCACACAAGACGTCTATATCAGTGGAATGACCAAAACTTGGACATCATCCCTTTGCGCGCTTGCGTTTTTGCTCCCTTCTTTGGTTTTGGCCGAGGTTGAGTTGAGCCTTTATGGTGGTGCGCAGAACGCGCCGCATTCAGACGTGTTCTTTTCGGGTGATTCCGTGATTCCTGATGGGAAGGTCTTCATTGGGTGGGAAGGAAAATCGTTCGAAGCGCCCCCCTACTACGGTATTCGCGCAACGGTTTGGAACACGCCGACCTTTGGCTACGGTGTCGATTTCACGCACAACAAAATTTACCCGCAAGAGGGTGAGCTGCCGCCAACGATTGAGCGGTTGGAATTCACCGATGGTCTGAACACGTTGACCGTGAACGCCTATAAACGGTGGGATGGCGCGCTTGGTGAGATCACGCCTTACGTCGGCGGCGGTGTCGGTGTGTCTGTCCCGCATGTTGAGGTGATCTCTGGTTCCTCAACGACGCTAGGTTATCAATTGACTGGCCCTGCTGCGACGTGGATCGCCGGTGCGAAATATCCAATCAATGACGAATGGTCTGTGTTCGGCGAATACAAAGGCACCTACACCATGAATACGGGTGAGCTTGATACTGGCGGCACGGTGGAGACGAATGTTATCACCAACGCCATCAATGTGGGTGTGAGTTTCAGTTTTTAGGGCAGCGTGCTAGCCTGCCTTTAGAAACATATCGTCCTTTTTCTATTACTGACTTTTCCCGTCGCCGCCCATTCTGAGATTGAGTCGAGCTTTTACACAGGCATTCAGGAAGCGCCGCCCTCTGACATCTCTGTTTGGGGCGACGGTGTGCTTCCAGACGGTGGCTTCAATATCGCATGGGAGGGGCTATCGTTTGAGTGGCCGCTCTATGCTGGGTTTCGGATCACTAATTGGCAATCTGAGACGTCTGGTTGGGGTCTGGATTACGCACACAACAAGACCTACCCGATCGAAGCAGAGCTTCCACCTGGCTATAGCGCGTTGAAATTCACTGACAGTTTAAACACATGGAAGATCAACGCCTATCGCCGCTGGCCGCAGCAGTTTGGCGACGTCACGCCGTATGTTGATGCGGGGGTTGGCCTGTCGGTACCTGGCGTGGAGGTGACTTACCTCGGGCGGCAAACGTTTGAGTATCAACTGACTGGCGTTGCCGAGACGTGGCTCGCAGGGGCGAGCTATCCGATCAACGACCAATGGTCGGTGTTCGGGGAATACAAAGGCACCTACACTAGCAATTCCGTCAGTCTGCGCGACGGCGGCACGTTGGAGACGGATATATTCACCAATGCGATCAATTTTGGTGTGAACTACCGCTATTAATTATCCAGGCGTCGTTGCAGTCATACTGTCGCGTGCGGCGAAACCTGCGTGCCAATTGGCCAGTGCTTCGCGTCCTTCGCGCCATCCGCGTGCATCATGCCGGAAGTCGAGGCAGGACAATGCGCATCCGACAGAAATTTGCCCCATGGTCAGCGGTCCTTCGAGGTGGCTGAGCCAGCGGTCGCCAAGAGCGTCGAGGGCGCGAGTGGCTTTGTTCCACTGTGCCTCAATCCAGTAAGGTGATTGCTGCGCTTCTGGGCGGAGGCGTGCCTCATAAGTCATCGAAACGGTCGCCTCCATAATGCCATTGCCTGTCGCCTCCAAGGTCAGCACCTCCCACAGGCGGGACGCGGGATAAAGGTTGGCGTTGGCGTAGTCATCGAGATAGCGACTGATCACGCTGCTGTCGTATAGCGTTGGGCCTTCATTGCGGACCGAAGTGGGGATTTTGCCCAACGGATTGGCGGCGAGGGCTTCGGCGGCGGATGCAAGGGGAGTTGTAACCACTGTCACCTCTTCCACCACATCGGTCAATTTCGCCTCCCGCGTTAGCACACGGATTTTCCGAACGAAGGGGGAGGTGGACGACATGATGAGCTGCATGAGGTGATCCTAGCTTGGGAAGACAACAGGCTCCTGATCTGGAACCCAAGGTGGGTATTTCGTCATAATGGCCGCAAATTCGGCGCTGTCTAAGAATCGGTCGAGCCATCTGATGAGGGCGGGCCAGTCTTGTGCGTCGAACCAAGCGCGGTCCGTGTTGGCGAATTGTCGGACGAAGGGCAGGATCGCCATGTCGGCAAGGTTCGGATTGTTGCCTAAGAGATATGCTTTTTCAGCCAGGAGCGTGTTGAGCTTTCGGAGGAAGATGGAAGCCTTCGCCCGCTTTTCCGTCTCATCGAGATCGGGATAGCGTACGGCGTATTTCGTGTGATCCAAGGCCGATTTGAACGGGCCATCGCACTCGGCAATGAGGTCATGGCCGCCCTCCGGCATCGCAAGCCAACCCAACGGATCGGACTTGTTGAGCGCCCAGAACATAATCTCCAAACTTTCGTCGAGGATCAGATCACCTTCTTTCAAGGCGGGCACTGTGGCAGAGGTGGAGGTGTCCAGAAACGCGGCTGGTTTGTCTTTCAAAAGGATTTCGCGCAACTCAACGGCAACGCCAGAGCATTGCACAGCCAGCCGCGCCCGCATGGCGTAGGGGCAGCGGCGAAAGCTCCAGAATATCGGCATACTCATGTGACCAACTGGGTGTCGGCGACCGATTTGATCTTAGCTTCTACGATGCTGCTTTCGATCTGGTCGGTGTCAAAGACAACCTCCGCAAACTGTTCCGTCCGGCCCATGCGCGGGTTTTCCATCAGGATGTGATGGGCGCGGCCAACCTGCGCGGTGAGGTGTTTAGTCACTTGCGCCTCGCCTGCGGCGCGGAGTTTTGCCGCGCGTGCCTTGATCGTGGGGCCTGCCACCTGTGGCATCTTAGCCGCTGGTGTGCCGGGGCGCGGAGAATAGGGGAAGACGTGGAGCCACGTGAGATCGCAATCGTCGACCAGCTTCAGGGAGTTTTCAAACATCGCGTCCGTCTCCGTCGGGAAACCCGCGATGATGTCAGCGCCGAAGGTCATGTCTGGGCGGACTTTGCGGGCCTCTTCGCAAAAGTGGATCGCGTCGTCGCGCAAATGCCGCCGCTTCATGCGTTTTAGGATCAGGTCGTCGCCATGCTGCAGTGACAGGTGCAGATGCGGCATCAAACGCGCCTCGGTCGCGATGGCATGCATTAGGTTCTCATCCACTTCGATGGAGTCGATGGAACTGATCCGAAGACGGGGCAGGTCTGGGACAAGGCGCAGGATGCGCATCACAAGATCGCCAAGTTTCGGCGCGCTGGGCAGATCAGCGCCCCAGCTTGTTAGGTCGACGCCAGTGAGCACGATTTCGTTAAAGCCCTTATCCACCAGCCGTTTGATTTGATTCACGACCACACCGGCTGGAACAGAGCGGGAGTTGCCGCGTCCGTAAGGGATGATGCAGAAAGTGCAGCGGTGATCGCAGCCGTTTTGTACTTGGACATAGGCGCGGCTGCGGGTACCAAAACCATCGATCAGATGGCCTGCGGTTTCGGTGACCGACATGATGTCGTCGACCTGCACGGGTTCGGTCAAACCGATGAGGTTGCCCGCAAACCCTTGCCAGACTTTTGGGTCCATCTTTTCGGTGTTGCCGATGACAACATCGACCTCTGCCATTTCGGCAAAGGCGGCGGGATTAGTTTGTGCTGCGCAACCGGTCACGATGATCTTGGCGTCGGGATTGGTGCGGCGTTGGCGGCGCACGTCTTGTTTGGCTTTGCGGACCGCTTCCGACGTGACCGCACACGTGTTGATGACAACGGCATTGTCGACGCCCGCTTGTTCGGCCAGCTCTTTCATCGCGGCGGTCTCATAGGCGTTGAGCCGACAGCCGTGGTTGGAAAAGATTGGGGCTTTGATCATGTGAGGTGCCAAACACCGTCAAAGACATGGGCGGTTGGGCCTGTCATCCAGACCCCATCGTCGCTCCATGATATGTCGAGCTTGCCGCCATCCAGATCAATCCGTACGTCGCGTCCTGTCAGACCCCGCCGCACAGCGGCAACGGCCGTGGCACAGCTTGACGAGCCGGAGGCGAGCGTGATGCCCACGCCACGTTCCCAGACCCGCATTCTGAGATGATCCGGTCCGACCACATGCGCGAATTGCACGTTGGTGCGTTCGGGGTAGAGGGGGTGATGCTCCATCTCTGCACCGCGCGCGGTCAGATCGACAGCCCCCGCATCCTCCACGAAGAAAGTGCAGTGCGGGTTGCCCATCCCTGTGGCGGTCGGTGCGCCTTCAATCGGCAGTTCGAGCGTGTCCATTTCTTGCGCTAACGGGACTTGCGACCATTCTAACTGGGGGTGCCCCATGTTGACGGCGGTCAGGCCATTGCCGACGTCCTTGGCAATGAGGCGGTCGAAGTCGGTGGTCAGTGACAGTTCTGTCCTGCCGGTCTCCGCAAAAAGGTGCCGTGCAATGCAGCGTGTGGCGTTCCCGCAAGCCGCGGATGTGGACCCATCGGCATTCCAGAACGTCAGATGCACGTCGGCCTTGTCGGTGTCCGACAGGACTGTCAATTGATCGAATCCCACGCCTCGATGCCGGTCGCCAATCGCGCGCGCCAAATCCGCATCCACACGCGGCGCGATTCCCCGCTCATCCACAACAACGAAGTCGTTTCCGAGGCCATGCATCTTCATGAAAGGCAAGATATTTTGCGGATTATGGGCCATCTTGGCGCATATAAGCAAACCAGAGATACTTATCCAGCATCTTTCCCATTTGTGGGGTTGACCAGATGCACCCTGCTTCGTAGAGAGCGCCCCTAGTGGGCCGTTAGCTCAGTTGGTAGAGCAACTGACTTTTAATCAGTGGGTCGTAGGTTCGAATCCTACACGGCTCACCACTAAAATCAAAGGTTTAGCCGAATATGGCTGAGCCTTTTGTTTTTTCAGGGAGACATTCAGCGAAACAAAGTGTCGAGGGACCTTGTGTCAGTGCGTTGAATAACGGGGAGTGCCAAAGCCTTACACTACAACTCCGACACTTCAGTGATGGCCCTTGCCCCTCGCGCGCAGACGCGCCGTTGCCCAGAGAGTTTTCGGCCATTTACCCTGAATATTGTGTGAGCCGTTTGGTTTAGGAACCAGTAGTACGAGCTGGGGGTTACTGCCTTTGTATGGTGATCTTAGCCAACAGACCTCCGTTGGCGGCCGGTTCGAATTTCAGTGATCCACCATGCATCTTTGCGATGGTCGATACGATCGTTAGTCCGAGACCATGACCGCCAATGAGCTTCGTATTACTTCCGCGCTTAAACGGGGCCATCAGGTCTTCGATGTCTTGAATGGTCATGCTTCCGCCTTCATCCTCGATGGTGATGACAGCGCTGTCGGCGTCTTTTTCCAGACCAATTTTGGCGCGGCGACCATACTTTAGTGCGTTGTCAATCAAGTTGGAGACAGCCCGATTAAGCGCAACTGGACGCGCGTTCACGACGACTTTGTCGTCTGGTGGAAGGGTCCTCGTGCCTCGGCGAGACATGAAAACCGATTGACCGCCCTCGATAGTGACCTTTTCTGCCGCATGAAACTCAACTGGGCTCCCCACGTCCTGATAGTCTGCCACAACGGACTCTATAAGTGAGGTGAGCGAGATCCGCCGTGGTTGCTCGGCGTCAAGTTCCGCTCGCGTGTATGTCAGAACGCTTTCGATGATGCCCGTCATTGCGTCAATATCGGATTCAAGTTTTGCCCGAAGCTCGCTATCTTGGATGAGTGCAGTTCGGAGTTTCAGGCGTGTTGCCGGCGTGCCCAAATCGTGGCTGACACCCGACAAAACTGCAACACGTTCGGCGAGCCTGTCCCGTTCGACCTCCAGATAGCCGTTTACTGCTGAAACGATGTCCCGAAGTTCAAATGGTCCATTTGCTTCGTAGGATTCAGGACCGCCAATCTTGTTACGCGCGCGCAGCATTTGCGCGAAACCTTGGAATTGGGCGGAACTGTTGAGGACTATCGTTGTGAGAATACCAACAGATACCAAAGCTAACGCTACCGCGAAGAGCCTTAGGTCTTTTGGTGCCACTGAACAGTTCCAAACCTGCTGCCCCTCAATTCTGACCCAAGGCCCTTCGCCTAACTGGGCGATCAGAACAGGATTGCTGCAATATGTTGCCAAAAGCGAGGTGAGTGCACCTAGGGTTTCTGCTGAAGTTTGACCAGATCGTGTTGAGACATTCGCCAGTGGATAGCGCAGATCAGACGAAAGAATGGCAACGGTCAGGGGGTTTGCGGTCCGCCCGCCTGTCGGGCTGGGCCGGATCGAGAAATTCGTGACCCGAGCCGATTGAGGCACATCCGAAATCGCCTCAAAACGTCCCGTCGCCGCAAGGGCCTGATCGGCGGGGGCAAGAGTTTGGATGTCGATCCCTTGGGGTGGTGTGCCGCTTGATTCCAGGCTTTCATAGAGAACAGCACCAGCAAATCTTGCATCGTTTAGATGGGCCGTCCAACGTGCATTCGATGTAAACCAAAGGCTTGCAGCAATGAGGCCAAGCCAAAATGCCGACATCACAAGAAACGTACCGCCAATGCGTAGGCTTGCAAGAGTGTTCATCCGTCATCCTCAGTGACGACATCTACGGCAAAGACATACCCGACTCCACGTTCTGTTCGGAGCATGTCGGGCGCCTTGGGGTCTTTTTCAATCTTGGCGCGGAGCCTGCCTACCAGGACGTCTATCGCGCGGCCCTCGGCGTCAGACGTTTTCTCCCCTTCGCCCGTCACATCTAGTGCAACTGCGATTTCCTGTCGTGTCAGTGGAATTCGTGCGTTGGCTAGAAGCGCTTGAAGTAGCATCGTTTCACGGCGAGAGAGCGACACTTGGAAACCTTCGGGTGATATGACTTCGTCGCGCTTTGAATCGTAGACCCAACCTGAAAAACTGAAGGTCGCCATCTTGCGTCGATGTGCTAGAGACGACGTGCGCCGTGCCCGCGCCAAAACGGCGCGAATGCGCGCCAAGAGCAGTTCGGTATTGAAGGGCTTTGCGATGTAGTCATCCGCCCCGACCGAATAACCGGCCATCCGATCACTATCTGCCGATAGCGCAGAGATCATAATGATCGGCACCGATTGTTCCAATCGCAAACGGGCGCAGATTTCTACACCACTTTCGTCCCCCAACATCACATCGAGAAGGATCAGGTCGATCCGGCCCGCTGCCAAATGTTTGCGGATCTCGGCCTCGTTACTGGCGGGTAGTGCAATACATCCATTCTGCCGAAGGAACTGGGTCAGCATCTGTCGCAGTTCAACGTCGTCGTCGACTACAAGCAATCTTGGAATTGTCACGCGAGCCTCCCCTCCGGACAGCGCTGCGCCTGTCCCTATGTAACACTGTGCAACAAAATCAAGACTCAGGTAACAGCCGGTAACAAAACGGCTGACTTTGTGGTCCTATGGGTTGAATAACTGGATTGCGCCAATTGCATGGCATCCAACCGTCAGTCCACAACCATGCCACGTAAAGGGGCCGGCTCACGGCCAGCCTCATTGTCCTTACGGGAGGAACCGAAAATGAAAAACTATGTCTTTTGCGCTGTATCTTCAGTTGCCCTCATGTCGGCCAGCGTTGTGGTGGCTGAGCCTCAAGCCGAAGTCCTGCACTGGTGGACATCCGGCGGTGAAGCAAAGTCGGTTGCTGTTTTGCAGCAAGAGTTTGCAGATAATGGTGGTACGTGGACCGATATGCCTGTTGCAGGCGGTGGTGGTGATGCCGCAATGAGCGCCTTGCGTGCTCGAGTTCTGGCTGGTAACGCGCCAACTGCAGTTCAGTTGAAAGGGCCTGCCATTCAGGAATGGTACGAAGAAGGCGTCTTGGCTGACATCTCATCAGTGGCTGAAGCCGAAGGCTGGGCCGATGTGTTGCCTGCGTCGATTGCAGGTCACATGAAGTGTGAAGGCACCTGGTGCGCAGCACCGGTCAACGTACACCGTGTCGACTGGATCTGGGCAAACGCCGATGTGTTGGAAGTAAATGGCATCGCAATGCCAACAACTTGGGACGAGTTCAACGCGGCTGCAGAAAAGCTGCAAGCGGCAGGAATTATCCCGCTAGCCCATGGTGGTCAGGCTTGGCAGGACGCCACCGTTTTTGAGGCTGTCGCTCTTGGCCTTCTTGGACCGGACGGTTTCCATAAGGCATTCGTTGAGCTTGATGAGGCAACTCTGACATCGCCTGAAATGATTGCGGTCTTTGACCAGATGCGCACGTTACGCGGCTATGTTGACCCGAACTTCCCAGGTCGTGACTGGAACCTGGCAACAGCGATGGTCATGAATGGTGAAGCTGCGTTCCAGATTATGGGTGACTGGGCCAAGGGTGAATTCCTCGCGGCTGGCAAGGCACCAGGTGAAGATTTCCTGTGTGCTTCTGTTCCAGGTGAGGGCTTTCTCTATAACGTCGATAGCTTTGCCATGTTTGACGTAGACGGTGAAGACAATCAGGCCGGTCAGGCGCTTCTGGCCAAGTTGATTGTCGGTCAGAGCTTCCAGAAGGTGTTCAACCTCAACAAGGGCTCAATCCCAGCACGGGTTGACGTCGCTCTAGATGAGTTCGACAGCTGCGCGCATCTGTCAGCCGAGGATATGGCTGCAAGTTCTGAAGGGGGTTCGCTCCTGCCAAGCTATGCGCACGGCATGGCCCTCCGCGGTGCGCAGTCGGGCGCGATCACTGATGTTGTGACTTCGCACTTCAACTCCGACATGTCGTCGGAAGAGGCAGTTCAGCAACTGGCTGCGGCTATCGCCAACAGCTTCTGATCCTTCGAAAACTGGCTGCCTGCATCTCTCCCAGAGGGGGTGCAGGCAGCGACTTAGGAGCATCCCATGACAAAATGGCTTGAAGATCACCTGCCGAAAGTCGTCCTTGCGCCATCTTTCATAGCCGTTCTCATTTTTGTTTACGGCTTCATAGCCTGGACGGCGTGGGTCTCACTGACGCGGTCAAAGCTGCTCCCAAAGTACGACATCCACGGTTTTATTCAGTACGAGCGACTGTTCGCTGCGCCGCGTTGGGACGTGGCCATGACCAACCTGTTCATTTTTGGCGCCCTCTTCATTGTGATCTCGATGATCCTCGGGCTGCTGCTTGCGATCCTTTTGGATCAAAACATCCGAACAGAAGGGGCGATCCGCACAATCTATCTTTATCCGATGGCTCTCTCCATGATTGTCACGGGTACCGCTTGGAAGTGGATCTTAAATCCGGGCCTTGGCATCGAAGCAACCGTCAAAGGATGGGGATTTGAGAATTTCAAGTTCGATTGGTTGGTGAATCCCGACATGGCGATCTACACGATTGTCATTGCCGCCATCTGGCAAAGCTCGGGTTTCGTGATGGCGCTGTTCTTGGCTGGGCTCCGTTCCGTCGATACAGAGATTATCCGCGCCGCTCAGGTTGATGGCATTCCGACGTTGCGTGTTTATACGGCGATCATTATCCCCTCCATGGCGCCGATCTTCCTATCCGCGTTCATCGTACTGTCACACCTTGCGATCAAGAGTTTTGATCTTGTTATCGCGCTCACAGGAGGTGGCCCTGGCTTCGCCTCAGACCTACCCGCCACTTATATGTACGCGATGGCGTTTTCCCGTGGTGACATTGGGCAAGCTGCAAGCTCCGCCATGATCATGATGGCTGTCGTCTTTACGATTGTAGTCCCATACCTTTACTCTGAACTGAGGGCGAAAAATGACTGATCTCGCCGTGCATCCCGCCCGCAGCCAAAGTCGCTATGGCAAAATCGCACTCCGTTGGCTGCTCTATATTATTCTTGGCCTCTTTGCGCTCTATTATCTGATGCCGCTCTTTGTGATGGTCACGACCTCACTGAAGAGCCTTGAAGAAATCCGTACGGGCGACCTGATTTCTCTCCCTCGCGAAGTTACCTTCAATGCGTGGGTTACAGCTTGGTCTGAAGCGTGTACTGGCATTCAATGTGAGGGTGTTCGCCCATTCTTTTGGAACTCGGTCCTTATTGCAGTTCCTGCTGTTCTTATCTCAACCCTAATTGGTGCTCTCAACGGCTACGTCGTCGCCCAATGGCGCTTCCGGGGGTCAAATTTGTTCTTCGCCGCGATGCTGTTTGGATGCTTTATTCCGTTTCAGGTGGTCTTGCTCCCTATGGCGCGGCTTTTGGGTATCATGGGCATCGCAGGTACGATCCCAGGACTGATTTTCGTACATGTGATTTATGGCCTTGGGTTCACGACACTATTCTTCCGGAACTACTATGTGTCGATCCCATCAGAGTTGACCAAAGCAGCCAAGGTCGATGGAGCAGGGTTCTTCCGTATCTTTTGGTCAATCTTCCTGCCACTGAGCCTTCCGATCATCGTGGTTTCAGTAATCTGGCAGTTCACCCAAATCTGGAACGATTTCCTGTTTGGCGTTTCGTTTAGTCAGGCAGGGACACAGCCCATAACCGTAGCGCTCAACAACATCGTAAATTCGACCACAGGCGTGAAGGAATACAACGTGGATATGGCCACTGCGATCATCGCGGCCCTGCCCACACTTCTCGTCTACGTCGTCGCAGGCAAGTACTTCATCCGCGGCCTTACCGCTGGGTCAGTGAAAGGATAATTCCATGGCTCCAATTCTTGACATCAAAAACCTATACAAGAACTACGGCCCGGTCGAAATCCTGAAGGACATCAACGTTTCGATCGATCCCGGTGACTTTCTCGTACTGGTTGGACCTTCTGGTTGCGGGAAATCGACTTTGCTGAACTGCATCGCTGGTCTGGAACCGATCACTGGCGGCACGCTGAAGATCGATGGGCAGGACACAACCGATGTCAGCCCGAAGGATCGCGACATTGCGATGGTGTTCCAGTCTTACGCGCTCTATCCGACGATGAGTGTCGCGAAGAATATCACTTTTGGCATGAAGGTGCGCGGCATTGATCAGGCCACTCAAGACGCAAAGCTTCAAGAGGTGGCGAGGCAATTGCAGATCGAGCAGCTCTTGTCGCGCAAACCCGGTCAGCTCTCAGGTGGACAGCGCCAGCGCGTCGCCATGGGACGGGCTTTGGTCCGCGATCCAAAACTGTTTCTATTCGACGAACCGCTGAGTAATCTTGACGCCAAATTGCGTGTCGAGATGCGCACCGAGATTAAAGAACTGCATCAAAGACTGAACGCCTCGATCGTTTATGTGACCCATGACCAGATCGAGGCTATGACGCTGGCGACCAAGATTGTTGTCATGAAAGGGGGCGTTATCCAGCAGATTGGAAGTCCGGCTGAAATTTATCAGCGGCCTGCGAACCTTTTTGTGGCGGACTTCATGGGAAACCCGGCAATGAATCTGATACCAGCCAAGGCAATGCAGAATGGTAAGGGTACAAAGATTGAAATTGCGCGGAAAGACGGCACACCAATCATTCTGACCGATAGGAATAACCGGAACCTGCCTGAAGACGTGATCCTCGGCGTCCGCCCTGAGGACATTGCTGAACCCGACTTCCGCGCAAGTCAGGGGGCGCAACCGGCCGAATGCATGGTCGACATCGTGGAACCAGCAGGGGCTGACACATTTGTCGTAATGCAGTTGGGCGGCAAACACGTGACCGCGCGCCTTCATGCAGAGACCACAGCAAGGCCCGGTCAGATGCAACAACTTGCATTCGATTTGGGCAAAGTTTCTTATTTTGCGCCTGAAACAGGCGAGCGCTTGAACTGATCGATTTCTCGCCTTTTGTGGAAGCGTCGCGTCGCCGTCTAAAAAGCTGCTAGGGTGTGTTCCAGACCGCCTTCGATATGGGCCTGAAGTGATTGCGCGGCGCGATCGACGTCGCGGGCGAGCGCGGCATCAAACATTTCTTTGTGTTCTTCAACGGCCACTTGGCCACGGTTGGTCAAGACCAGCATTTGGTAGCGCAGATACTTGTCAAACAGCACCGCGTGCAAAGACAAAAGGTTGCGAGATCCGCATGCTTCGATCAAGGCGAGGTGGAATTCCCAATCGTATCGCTTCCAGTCTTCTTTCTGGCTGTCGTCGCCATCAAGCATCTTCTGTTCCATCAAGTGGAGTTTGTGGTGCGCGGCGACGAGGTTGCCTTCCCAATCCGTGTCGCCATTTGCGACCGAGAGGCGCAAGGCATGACATTCGAGCAGAACGCGCAGGTTGGCAATTTCGATAAGGTCTTCGCGTGACACGGGCGTAACAAAGAAACCGCGCTGGTCCAGCGCATCGACAAACCCTTCACTTGCAAGTCTGTTCAATGTTTCGCGCAGCGTTGACATTGACGCTGAATATCGCTCACGCAGTCCTTCCAGCTTCAGCTTCGATCCCGGAGCGAGATCACCAAAGATGATGTCACGCTTGATATTCTGGTAGGTTGATGCACCGACAACATTGCGAGACTTGGCCATTTCTTTTCATCCAGTAAACTTCGGGATCTCTGATAAAATACCCTAATCAGTTAAGGGCTGCAAACCAGCAAATGGTATGCTGCAGTAAAAAATATCTGACATTATTGATTTCATGTGGCGATCATGTAGTTTGGCGTAAGCGGAGAGTTGATAAGCGAAAAAGGTCGCAACATGTCGAAGAAAACTGAGATCGTGGTTGCAGGATTTGGACTTGTCGGACGCCGTCATGCGGAGGTGATCAGGCGTGCGCCGAATATGTCATTGGCGGCAATCGTTGAGCCTAGTCCAGAAGGGCAGCTTGCCGCTCGTGCATGTGATGTTCCCGTGTTCGCAACGATCGAAGAGATGTTTTCGATATCAAAGCCTGAAGGCGTCGTGCTCGCCACTCCAACACCGTTTCATCTCCAGCAAGGCCTGACCTGTATCGATGCAGGCTGTCCGGTTCTGATTGAAAAGCCAATTGCTGTTACGTCAGAGGAAGCGCTCCAATTAACGGAAGCTGCGGATAGGGCAGGCATTCCGCTGCTTGTAGGGCATCACCGGCGCCATAACGGCATGGTTCAGGCCGCAAAACTTGCGCTGACCCAAGGTGCGGTTGGCGATATTCGCGCAGTACAGGCCACTTGCTGGTTCTATAAACCCGACCATTATTTCGAGGTTGCGCCGTGGCGAGTGCAAAAGGGGGCTGGCCCAATCTCAGTCAACCTCGTCCATGATGTTGATTTGCTTCGGCATTTCTGCGGCGATGTGACATCGGTTCAGGCGATTGCAGTTCCATCCCGTCGAGGTTTCGAGAACGAGGATTTAGCAACAGCTATTTTACGATTTGAGTCTGGTGCAGTTGCGACAATTTCCGTTTCGGACAGCATTGTCTCACCTTGGAGTTGGGAACTGACCGCACGCGAAAATCCGGCCTATCCGGCGACGTCGGAAAGTTGCTATCTGATCGGTGGGTCCGAAGGCGGCCTGTCTTTGCCCGACCTGCGCGTTTGGCGGCACGAAGATAAGCCGGATTGGTGGACGCCGATTTCTGCAAAAAATCTGACGTGTCGAATGGACGATCCCCTAGCTGTCCAAATGGCGCATTTTGCTGCAGTGATCACTGGTGAGGAAACCCCATTAGTATCGGGGTGGGAGGGGCTGAGGTCCCTAGAAGTCGTAGAAGCGGTTGGCCTTTCTTCGCGTTCGGGTCGCGAGATTGCCTTGGAGCAAACGACTCCAAGGAAATCGCTACAGCAAGGTTTTGCATAGAAATATCTGATATTTTGCAAAACATATTGCAAAATATGAAAAATCATTGATAACTTTACGGGCGCCCATCGCGGCGTAACATCAAAGGGAGGAACTTATGTTCAATTTCACACGTCGTGCCGCGATCGCTTCGGTTGCCGCACTTGGTATTGCTGCCACTGCGATTCCGGCCGCAGCCGATGGGCACAAAATGACATTCACGCTGGCGACATCCGGTTCGGAAACGGACCAGCGTTCCGTTGCCATGGCCGAGGTGTTCGCGCCAATGGTCGCCGGGTTTGCTGACTACCAGCCTGGTTACAACGGTAGCCTGTTCGCGCAAGGGACTGAGCTTGAAGCCATCGCAGGCGGCAACCTGACGATGTCGATTGCATCTGCACAGGAGCTCGCACAGTTTTTCCCGGAGTTTTCGATCTTCGCAACGGGTTACGTTCACCAAGACGCTGCCCACCAGGTTCGCGTTTTCAATGATCCGCTGATGGATCCCTTCAAAGCCAAGGTAGAAGACGAACTCGGTGTGAAGCTGCTTTCCGTGATGTACCTTGGTCGTCGCCACGTAAACCTGCGTCAGACACGGGAAGAGCTGGATGTGCAGACACCCGCTGACTTGGCTGGTGTGAACTTACGGATGCCTGGCACGGATGCGTGGCAGTTCTTGGGTGCGGCCTTGGGTGCATCGCCAACACCATTGGCGTTCTCTGAAGTCTATACATCGCTGGCTTCTGGCGCGATTGATGGTCAAGACAACCCACTGCCAACCGTTGTCGACCAGAAGTTCTATGAAGTGACGAAGCAGATCTCGCTGACATCGCACCTTGTGGACCTCAACTACATCGCGTTTTCGAAAGAGACTTGGGACGGTTTGACAGCTGATCAGCAACTTACCGTGCAACGCGCAGCAGATGCTGCCGCTGCCTACGGTCGCTTGAAGCAGCTCGATAAAGAGAACAACCTTGCAGACTTTATTCGCAGCCAAGGTGTTGAAATCTACACACCAGACCTTGCGGCTTTCCGTGAGCATGTGCAGGCTCAATATGTTGGAAGTGAAGTTGCAGCTTCTTGGCCAGAAGGCGTGCTCGAGCGGATCAACGCACTGGGTAACTAAGCCAGAAGATCAACCGCGGGGACTGACCATGAAGACACTTTCTAAGTGGTTCACCCGCGGTGCAGAATTTATCGCCGCCATGTGTTTGGCGGCGATTTTTGTTACATTTCTTCTACAGATTGTTTTTAGGTACGTCCCATTTCTGGAACCAATAGGCTGGTCGGTGGTTCTGATCTCGTTGCTCTGGGTCTTTGTGATCTTCTTTGGATGTTCGTTCATTGTGCGAGAGTCAGATCACGTTACCTTTGATATCCTCTACCTTGCTGCAACTCCCAAGGCGCGGCGAGTGTTGGCACTGATTACGGCCGTGCTGATGGTTGTGGCGATGATGTATTCGCTCCCATCTGTCTGGGATACTGTCTTTGCCAACCGTTTGATGGAACTGAAGAAAATTCAGACCCTTCGTGTGCCAATCACGGGAGGAAAAATCCCAATCAAATGGCTCTTTGCGCCCTTTGTGATGATGATGATCGTTGTCACGTTCCGATATGTTTGGCGCATCTTCACAGTCATTCGTTTTGGTGCACCGGAAACTGAACTGGAAGTTCTGGTGGCCAGCGACGATGCCGAGAAGCCATCGCAATGAGCTTCGAACTTATCCTCGGCATGATCGCCCTATTCGGGATGGCGGCGATTGGCACACCGGTGGCTTACGCCATTCTTGTAGGCGTTCTGGTGTACCTTGGTGCATCGGGCCAAGACCTCGCTATCGCCGGTACAACGATGGTGCAGCGCTTGTTCGATGGTTTCTTGTTGTTAGCAGTGCCTTTATTCATCGCCTCCGCGAACATTATGAACGCGGGGTCAATCTCTGACCGGCTACTGCAATTTTGTATTGCGCTGGTTGGGCGGTTCAGGGGTGGTTTGGGTCACGTCAACGTTGTTGCAAGTTTGATATTCTCTGGGATGTCTGGGTCTGCGGTGGCTGACGCGGCTGGGATCGGCAAGATCATCATTGATATGATGGTCAAAAGTGGTCGCTATACGCGTGGATATGCTGCGGCGATCACCGCCGCAACCGCAACCATTGGACCGATTATTCCGCCCTCGATCCCAATGGTTCTGTATGCGCTTGTCTCTAATGAATCGATTGGTGTGCTCTTTATGGCTGGCATCGTTCCGGGCTTAGTTATGGGCGTTGTACTGATGGGGATGAACTTTGCGATCTCCCATCGTCGCGGCTTTGGGAAAGAAGAACCGGTGCCAATCCGTGAATTGCCAGTAGTGACGGCTCGTGCAACGCCTGCGCTGTTGATGCCCGTTATTCTTCTTGGGTGCATCTATTCTGGGGTCACGACCCCGACGGAAGCGGCGGCAATCGCGGCCCTTTATGCTTTGATTGTGGCTGCGGGTCTCTATCGCGCCATTCAGATAAAAACGCTTTACCAAATCTTTGTGGAAAGCGCTCGTTCGGCTGCATCCGTTGGCCTTGTTATCGGGGCGTCGATGATCCTGACCTACGTGGTGGTGCAAGAGCAGGTTCCACAAGCGATTTCGGCAATGTTTGCTGGTGCTGAGATCAGTCCACTGATGTTTATCATACTAGTGAACGTTCTGGTTCTCCTTCTGGGCTGTATTCTGGATGCGACTGTCATCATTTTGGTCATCATCCCACTTTTCATTCCGACCTGTCGTGAACTGGGGATCGACCTTGTCCACTTCGGTGTTCTGATTGTGGTCAATTCGATGATTGGCCTGATCACGCCGCCTTACGGGATCCTGCTCTTCGTCATAAATGCAGTTACAGGTATTCCTTTGCGAGAAATCATTGCTGAGATCTGGGCGTTTCTAGCAGTTCTTTTGGGGGCGCTGCTGCTGATGATTATATTGCCGGATATCGTTCTGTGGCTGCCGCGTCTGTTTGGGTATCAGGGATGACAGGCCTATCAATCGCGACTACAAATGTTCCTGGCGTACTCCCTCAAAAGCTAGAACAGATCGCAGCGGCTGGTTTCACGGGTGTTGAAATCTATGAGCCCGATTTGACCGGGTATGCCGGCAGCGCCGAAGAAATTGGCCAGCTGGCTCGATCCTTGGGCCTCCAAATTCACGTTTTGCAACCATTTCATGACTTCGAAGGATTGAGTGGCGCTAGTCGAAAGTCGGCGTTTGCACGGCTCCATCAAAAGTTGGAAGTTCTAGAGGGTTTTGGTGCTCAGACGTTGATGATTGGGACCAGCACGCACCCTGAAGCATCGTTAGACATCTCCCAAATCACGGATGATTTCAGTGAACTTGCCGAGTGTGTCGCAAAGGTTGGGCGCCGCGCAGCATTGATCGCATTGCCTTGGGCGCGGCACATCACCAGCGAAGTAGAGGCCTTGAAAATTGTCGAAGCTGTAGGCAGTTCTGCCTTTGGACTTGCGCTCAATTCGTTCTTCTCTCTTGCTGGTGGCGGACAGGCAGCACGGTTGCGCAACGTTCCAGGGGATCGCATCTTTCACGTCCAGCTTTCGGATGCGCCAGCGCTTGAGTTTGATATCACCCGACCGAAAAGCCATTTCAGCCTCTTGCCGGGGCAAGGGGGGCTGAACCTCGAAAGCTTTGTGCAGATTGTGGCGCGCGCTGGCTATGCTGGCACTTGGTCTATTTCTCGCGTTGGCGCGACCGCAGAGGGAAGCCGCACAGACCATGCACGGGATGCGTTTCGTGCCTTGGTTTCGCTTCTGGACGAGGTTTCCACGCGCGAGCTTGCTCTACGCCGCCCGCTTGAAGGACTTCCACCGCGCGTGACCCCTACTGGGTTGGAGTTTCTGGAATTTGCTGCCGAGGGGTCGGATCGTGACCGCTTGACACAACTGTTGGAGTCGCTGTGTTTTCGCAAAGAGCGTCAACATCGATCCAAATCGGTGGAGCTTTGGCGACAAGGTGCGATCAATATTGTCGTCAATTCAGAGACCAAGGGGTTGGCGGCAGAAGCACGAGCCGAACATGGGCCCTGCGTTTGCGATATGGGCCTTCGCGTTCAAGATGCGGATCAGACTGTTGCGCGTGCCACGGCGCTCGGCACGCCTGCTTTTTCGCAGCCCGTTGGCGCAGGAGAGTTGGAAATACCAGCTATCAAGGGTGTCGGTGGGTCTGTCGTCCATTTCATTGACGAGAAGTCCGATCTTCACCGCGTCTGGGATATCGAATTCGATCCAGTGCCGAAGGAACGCGCTGCACAGCCTGCTGGCCTTCGACGTGTCGATCATGTCGCCCAAACCATGCGTTATCAAGAGATGCAAAGTTGGCTGACCTATTACCTCTCCACCTTCCGGATGGAGAAAGCACCAGTTGTCGACGTCGCCGATCCGGCCGGAATCATACTGAGCCAAGCGCTGGCCAGTCCCGAAGGGGAAGTCCGTTTAAATCTGAATGGTGCGGGTGAGCGGCGCACCTTTGCTGGCGCCTTCCTTGCTCAGGGTTTCGGTGCGGGGGTGCAGCATCTTGCATTTCTAAGTGACGATATTTTCGAAACCTCAGAGCTTCTTTCGCGCTCAGGGTTTGAACGTCTCGCGATGCCCGCGAACTATTATCAAGATTTGGCGGTTCGTTTTGACTTGGCTGAAGAGACGGTTTCCAGATTGAAGCGAGGACAGATCCTTTATGACCGCGATGGAAGGGGGGAGTATTTCCAGATCTACTCCGTTCCGATCTGGGGCGGGTTTTTCTTCGAAATCGTCGCTCGGACAGGAGGCTATCAAGGATATGGCGCACGCAACGCGCCGATCCGGCTTGCAGCACAGATGCGATACTTGGAAGAACGGCAGGTGGTCCATGCCTGAGATAAGAGCTGGCTTGGTTGGGGATGGGATTGGCCCTTCGTTGACCCCAGATGTGCATATGGCGGAGGGGCGCGCGCTGGGTTTGACTTACACCTATGAGCGTTTTGATACGGAGAGATCGGAAACGCTTGCCTCGGCGCTGTCTATGGCACAAGGCGAAGGCTATGCAGGGTTGAATATCACGCATCCCCATAAGCAGGCTGTGGTCGCACACCTTGATCGGCTTGAAAGCGTGGCCGCGCAAATCCGGACGGTCAACACTGTTGTCTTCCAGAATGATCAATCCGTCGGCTGGAACACTGACTATTGCGGCTTCAAAACGGCTTTGGCGCGCCAAATCGGATCGGTTGAAGGACAAACGGTTCAGGTGCTTGGTGCTGGGGGCGCAGGACTTGCTGTCGTTCTGGCGTTGTTGGACAGCGGTGTCGCCCATATCGTCGTTTCAGATTTAAACCCTAAGCGCTCTGAAGAACTTGTCTCTGACGTATTGTCCATTCGCCCTCAAGTCGTGTTGGAGGTGGTTTCCCCTCTGGCCGCAACGCCTTCTGTCGATGGCCTTGTGAATTGCACGCCTATGGGAATGGCCAATCATCCGGGAATCGCAGCCGATCCTGCCCACTATGGACATCGCTGTTGGGCAGCTGACATCGTCTATTTTCCGAAAGACACGGAATTTGTGAAGCGGGCTCGCGCAGCTGGAATGCGTGTCATGGACGGAACAGGAATGGCGCTTTGGCAGGCAGTGGAGGCGTTCCGGCTGATCACTGGGCACGTGCCAGACACAATGCGGATGAAGGCAACACTTCAAGAGCTTCTCTCGCAAAACGGGGAGATCGCGGCACAATGATGTCTGATGCAGATGCCGTACGCCATTGGTGGCGAACCTCGATTATCGAAATGGCGCCGGGCCAGATCGCGTTTAGAGGGCATGCAGTTGAAGATTTGATCGGCAATGTCAGCTTTGGCCAAATGATTTGGCTGATGATGCGGGGTGATTTGCCGTCGGCCGAACAAGCCGCGCTGCTGGAATGCGCCCTTGTCGCGGGCGTTGATCACGGGCCGCAGGCACCGTCAATTGCTGCGGCGCGCATGGCGGCAACATGCGGCGTCGGGCTCAACAACGTGATGGCCACTGGGGTCAATATGTTGGGTGATGTACACGGCGGAGCCGGAGAGCAATGCGCCGAGCTTTATGAAGATATCGCTCAGCGGTTGGATGCAGGCGAAGACCTTCGCACTGCTACTCAAAACGGCCTTGCTGCGTGGTGCGAAACCTACGGCAAAATTGTTTCTGGCTTTGGTCATCGCTTTCACAAACCTGTTGATCCGCGTGCGCCACGACTGATGGCACTTGTCCGCGAAGCGGCTGAGGCCGGCACGGTATCTGGTCGGTACGCGGATATCGGTGAGGCGGTGCAAGCGGAGATCGGCGCGCAGCGTGGCAAAGAAATCGCGATGAATATTGATGGCGCGACATCGGTAATTTTCTGTGAATTGGGATTTCCGCCGCCGTTGTCGCGCGGGCTTTTTTGCCTGAGCCGGTCGGTCGGTGTGTTGGCGCATGGATGGGAGCAAATGCAACAGGGCGGGCGGAACAAGGGCCCGATACCCCCTGCATATCTGCCTGATTACATACCGAAGAGGGACAATGAGTGAGCCTTCGAAAACCTTCCGGGTCGGTCTGATAGGCACCGGTCGCATCAGCGACATCTATCTTAGGAACATCAAAGGCTTTCAGGGGGTGGAAATCACCGCCTGTGGGAGCTTACATATGGACGAAAGTCGGGCCAAGGCGGCTGAACATGGAGTCCAGCGAGTGGCGCCGCCGGACGAAATCATTGCCGATCCGGACATCGATGCGGTGCTAAATCTTACTATTCCGGCGGCCCATGCAGACGTGAGCCTTGCCGCTATTAAGTCAGGTAAGCATGTCTATTCTGAGAAGCCTTTTGTCACAGACTTGACTGAAGGGCGATACATCCTTGAATTGGCGGCCTCTCGAGGTCTGAAAGTTGGTAACGCGCCAGACACATTCTTCGGCGGGCGCTGGCAGACGTTACGCAAGCTGTTGGACGCAGGCGTCATCGGCGAAACTCATGGCGTTTCGGCGTTTGTGCCGACGAGCGGCGTGGAACGACACCACCCCAACCCCGATTTCTACTACGCAGCGGGTGGCGGACCACTTTTGGACCTTGGTCCTTATTACCTAGCGGCGATGGTGTTTTGTCTTGGTCCAGTTGCCAGGGTGGCAGGGTTGGGCCGTCGACGCGCGCAGTCTCGCTTGATTGGAAATGGTCCACGCACTGGTGAGACTATCCCGGTTCATGTCGACACCCATTCGCTAAGCCTGATCGAGTTTGAAAATGGGATAGCCGGACAGATGATGGTTAGCTTTGATGTTTGGGAAAGCGAAACACCCCGTTTGGAGATTTACGGAAGCGAAGGCACGCTTTGTATTCCGGATCCTGACCCCGGTGACGGTGCCAATGTTTTTCATGGACCAGTATGGGTGCGGACCAAAGAAACAGCACGATGGACAATGCGTCCGCGCCCGCAAGCTCCAGCGGCATGGGACATTGCCGAGAATACCCACGGCTTGAACTTTGATGCACGCGGCATTGGGTTGGCTGATTTAGCCGTGGCTGTGCGCGAAGGACGTGAACCGCGCGCGAGTGGTGCACTAGGTCTACACCTTTGTGAGGTGATGGATGGAGTAGAGCGTAGCGGTGAACTGGGCGAGTTCGTCAGTATTAAAAGCACTTGTGACCGTCCCCCAATGCTGGCCGAAACTTCTGAGACTGGGCTGAATGTTGATTTGAGAGCCGTAGAATGACAATTCAAACACTGACAATTGGCGATCCGTTCTTTGCAATTCGAATCCTGAAAGACGAAAGCCGCCACCCAATCTCAGGCAAGGCGATTGTTCTGAATCTTGCTGATACGGCGCTCAAAGTCCGTGAGCAAAGCATTGGCGCGTTGCAATCCGTAATCTTGACGGAGACCGAAATCCGCGAAGTGGCACAGGCAGTGCTGATCGAAGGATATGACGACCATAGTGACGAGGCGGATCTGTTGGCCCGCATCCGCCAGACTTGGCCTTCAGCTTTCCAAGTGCGCGGTGAAGAGCGGTTGCGCGGCGTGGAGCATTACATGTCACCAAAGGTCTGGGTTGGTCAGTATGGCTTCACGTTGTACCACTCCGCCTCCGTCCCATTGAATGTCGGGCTGCACTGCGATCATGCCTTTTGCCCAGTGCCGGGGTTTCGTGAAGTGCACACTCAGATCATTGGTTTTGGGAAGATGCAGCAATGCCGGGAGAGGGATGTCGCGTCACTGTACCTAGAAGAGACCATGGCCCCAGGCGGCACACATCGCCCGATGTATGATGCCCAAGGAAACTACCCGTGGCACCAATACGAAACCATCACGCCCTCGGTCTTCATGGCAATCGAGATGCTGCCCGAGGGTGCATTCCCACCGGAGGTATGAGATATGATTTTGCCTGAAAAGATTGATGTCTACGGGCTGTTTCCACGCTTGTCGCGTCGTTTGCGGCTGGGCGTAGTCGGTGGCGGGCGCATTTCTGGGATGCAAGCAACCGCTGCGCGGATGACCGATCGGTGGGAGATCGTCGCAGGCGCTTTTTCTTCTGATCCTGCGCGCGCTAAAGCGGCCGCCTTGGAATGGTTCCTTCCAGAAGATCGTTGCTACACGTCATATACAGAGATGGCGCGCGCCGAAGCGGGACGTGACGACGGCGTTGATGCCGTGATGATCACCACGCCCAATCATTTACACTTTGACTGCGCAAAAACTTTCTTGGAAGCCGGAATCGACGTGTTGTGTGACAAGCCGCTCACAAATGAAATTGTCGAGGCGAAGGCTCTTATCGAGTTGGTAGGTGAAACAGGCTGCGTCTTTGGTGTCTCCTATGTCATGTCTTGCTTTCCGATGATCCGGCAGGCGCGCGAGATCGTGGCCGAAGGCGGTATCGGTAAGATCAATCAAATCCATGTTGAGTTCATGCAAGACTGGATGACGCCTGAGGATGTAGCGGACGCCCCCTATGTAAAGTGGCGACTTGATCCTTCAAAGTCTGGTCGGACCAGCTGTGTCGGTGACATTGGCACCCACGCTGCCCATCTGGCAGGCTTTGTCAGTCACTTGGAGCTGACAGAACTAAGAGCTGAGTTTCACGTGTGCGGCACGCCAAAGCCGCTTGAAGACACCTTTTTCGCCTGGACCCGACACTCTGACGTGCCCGGTACTTTGATGGCCACGCGGCTTGCTCCTGGAAATCGCGGTGGGCTGAGGCTGCGGGTGTTTGGTTCTGAAGGCGGATTGGAGTGGGATTTGGAGGACTGTGATCGCCTCAAGTACTATCGGTTTGGAGAACCAGATCGCATCCTTAGCCGTGGTCACGGGCATGGTATTTCATCTGCGACTGAAAGGCTCGTCCGCAGCGCCCGAGGGTTCCCAGAAGGGATCATTGAGGCATGGGGCAATCTTTACACTGAATTTGCGATGGCCGTTGCTGCACGGAGGGACGGGCGCTCCCTTCCGAAAGGTTGGCTTGGTTTGCCGAGCGTTGCGGATGGGGCCAATGGCGTTCGATTTATAGATGCGTGTGTGCATTCAAATGAAGCCAGCGGAGCATGGGTAGATGTCGTTTAAAATGATGATTTACAAAATATCAGATATTTTATAAATAATAGGAAGAAAGAGACTCGGTCCGGGAGACCACCCATGTCAGATGCCATGCAAGCCGACTGCGGAGAGCCGCTCTATTCGCTTGCGCATCTGACGCTGATCAATTGCACCCCAGCAGAACTGATCTACATCGCGGCACGTGCTGGCTACGATGCTGTCAGTCCACGTTTCATCACAATGAATGTTCCTGGAGAGTTCACCCACTCACCGCTCGACAAGGCGCAAGCCCAGGCCACAAGAACCGCGCTCGCGACGACAGGGATCAAGGTGCTGGACATCGAATTGGCCCGGATCACCGAGGACTGTGACCCACGTGAATTCGAGGCAGCACTTGAGCTCGGTGGCGAGCTTGGTGCACGACATATGATCATGTCAGCCTGGACGAAACGGCGCGATGATCGAAATTTTTTGTTGGACGTCTATGCGGAGACTTGCGACCTGGCCGCGCCCTATGGTCTGACCATCGACCTCGAATTCCCCTCTTTTTCGCGCTTAAGGACGCTTGACGAGGTGCTCGATATTGTGCGAGCAGCCGATCGTCCAAACGGTGGGGTTCTCGTCGACACGCTTTACTTGCATCTCTCTCGTGTTGACCTTGGGGAACTGCTTCATGTGCCGCCGGAGTGGTTGCATTTCTTACATATCTCGGACTGCTTACCAGGCATCGCTGATACACGAGAAGGCATGATCCAACTTGCCCGTGACGCGCGTCTCTATCCTGGTGAGGGTTGGATTGATTTTGCAGGCATCATCGAGCGCTGCCCACCAATGAATTATTCAATTGAATTGCCCAACCAGAGTCGCGTGGCAGAGCTGGGCTATGAAGAACACGCTCGCCGCTGCCTAACCCATGCCAAGCGAACATTTGGTGCCGCCCGATCCAAACGGCGGGTGTCCGAGCCCTTGGCGGCCTAAACCCTAATACCAAAATCAAGAGGAAGCCTCTATGGCACTTGACCTGACCGACGATGAGAAGACCCTTGCAAATGACATGCTCAACCGTGCCTGGGCTGCGCAATCTCAAATCGAGAATTGGAGCCAAGAACGACTTAATCGGCTGAGCCAAGCAATTGCATGGTATGCGGGAAACGAAGAGACTTTCACGCGTTTAGCTGAGCAGGGCGTAGACGAAAGTGGAATTGGAGATCGTCAAGGGCGTCCAAAAAAGCGTTTTAAAATCCAGATGGTCCTCCGCGATGTGTTGCGGACGCCATCAACCGGTATCGTGGAGGTTGATGAAGCCAAAGGGTTGGTGAAGTATGCCAAGCCCGTGGGTGTCATCGCTTCGCTGATACCCATGACCAATCCGGCGATGACGCCGCCTGTGACCGGGGTCTCCTCCGCCAACGCACGCAACGCGGTTATCTTCAGTCCGCACCCGCGCACCGCACAGACCACGTGGGATATGACCCAGGTGATGCGTGCCGCTTGCCGAGCGGCAGGTGCCCCGGAAGACTTGTTTCAATGTGTGCGTAAGCCATCAATTCCGTTGACCCAATACCTGATGAAAATCTGTGATTTGACATTGGCCACGGGCGGCAAACCGATGGTGGAGGCGGCTTATTCAAGTGGCAAACCTGCATATGGGGTGGGCGCAGGGAATTCGTCGATCGTGATTGATGGGACAGCGGATATCGAAGTTGCTGCCCAGAATACTCGAATTTCCAAGACCTCCGATTTTGGGTCAGGCTGTTCAGCCGACGGGAATATCATCATCCAGCGTTCGATCTATGATCAAATGGTCGCCGCGCTTCAGGCCGAAGGTGGTTATCTCTGCACATCCGAAGAGAAGGCAATGCTTCAGGCCGCAATGTGGGACGAGAAAGGCAACCGGACCTTCCCGACAATTGCTTGCCGTCCTCAGCAAACGGCAGAACTGGCTGGCTTTTCAATCCCTGAGGATCGTAAGTTCCTAATGGTGGAGAATCAGGGTCAGATTGGACCAGAGCACAAATTTTCCAAAGAGAAGCTGACGACTCTCATGGCTTTGTATCATTTTGAGACCTTCGACGAGGCGCTCAAGACGGTTGCTGCAATCTACAATACCGGCGGGAAGGGGCATTCCTGCGGTATCTATTCCCATAACGACGAAAACATCGACCGATTGGCCCGTTTGGCGCCTGTCAGTCGAATGATGGTCCGGCAGCCACAATCTAAGGCTAACGCCGGTGCTTGGACCAATGGGATGCCTATGACTTCGAGCCTTGGCTGCGGCGTTTGGGGCGGAAATATCACCAATGAGAATGTTACCATGAAGCACATGATGAACTATACGTGGGTCAGCCGCCCAATCCCTGAGGATAGGCCATCAGAAGAAGAGTTGTTTGGAGAATTCTACGGGCAGGAGGTTGCTTGATGGACGGCAGTAAACTCGATGGCAAAACTGTTGCGGAACACATCGTCGACTTTCTTGAACGGCGGGAAGTGAAACATGTTTTTGGTCTTTGCGGACACACGAATATCGCAGTGTTAGCCGCATTAGCGGAGAGCCCGATCGACTTCGTCACTGTGAGGCACGAACAGATTGCAAGCCATGCAGCGGATGCCTATGCGCGGGTGCAGGGCAGGGCGTCCGTCGTCCTAAGCCACCTCAGCCCCGGTCTTACCAATTGCGCAACCGGTGTTGCCAACGCCGCGCTTGATTGCATTCCAATGGTCGTGATCGCAGGAGATATTCCGACACACTACTATGGCAAGCATCCGCATCAGGAAGTGAATCTGCATGCCGACGCTGCACAGTGGGAAATATATCGTCCTTTCGTAAAGCGTGCTTGGCGTGTGGATCGGGCCGATTTGATAGCCGAGATTTTGGAAAAGGCGTTCCAGCTTGCAGAAAGCGGTCAACCCGGACCGGTTTTGGTGAACGTACCTATGGACATCTTCAGCGAGGTAATCCCGTCGGACAGTTTTGACCGGGTGGCACAGAACGCGAGGGCGCTGAAGAAGCCGTCGATTGATGATGAGACTGCGCGTGAGATCGTGACGGCGTTGGCCGAAGCTAAGGCCCCTGTTGCCTATGTCGGTGGTGGAATTCTGTTGGCGCAGGCCACCGAAGAGCTGCGTGAGTTTGTCGAGCATATGGAGCTGCCCGTTGCGCATAGCTTGATGGGCAAGGGCGCGCTGAGAGATGACCACCCGTTGGTCATGGGTATGACTGGTTTTTGGGGCACCTCGCTTGTGAACCAGACTTGTCTGAATGCGGACTACGTTTTCGCCGTTGGTACGCGCTTCAAAGAAGCTGACTGCTCAAGCTGGTATCTTGGATACACATTCAACATCGGTGCGAAGGATAACAACACAAAGGTCATTCATATCGATATTGAGCCGCAAGAAATTGGCCGCAATTACCCAACAAAGATCGGCGTAGTAGCTGACGCCAAATCTGCCCTAAGCGTCCTGACCAGAGTGGCGAAAGAGCTCTATCCGGATGGCTTTGATAGATCGCGAAAAAGGGCGGAGATTGCCGACTTCCGCGCGGCTTTCAAAGAAAAAAACTCTGACATGGCAGAAAGCGATGCGTTCCCGATGATGCCTGAGCGCATCCTTGCAGATACGCGAAAGGCATTGCCGGATGACGCGATCATCACAACGGATGTGGGCTGGAACAAGAACGGTGTTGGGCAGCAATTTGATATACTAACCCCTGGTTCCATTCTGACACCTGGAGGATTTGCCACGATGGGCTTTGGGCCGCCTGCAGCCATAGGCGCAAAACTTGCGGCCCCCGAGCGGGTTGTGATCAGTCTGGTTGGCGACGGCGGCTTTGGGCAGAACCCCTCCATGCTTGCGACAGCTGTTGAGCTGAATTTGGGCATCGTATGGCTGGTGATGAACAACAACGCTTTTGGCACCATCGCAGGCCTTCAAAAGGCGCACTACGGGCTGACCTACGGGACCACCTTCCCCGGATCTGCGGACGCTCCCGCAAACGGACCAAGCTATTCTGACATCGCAAAGGCATATGGTGCGGTCGGCCTTCGAATTGCGTCTGCGGATGAACTACTTCCAGCGCTGCAATCCGCGATTTCAAGTGGCAAACCCACGGTCTTGGACGTTCCTATGATTAACAATCCGACGCCTACAACAGGTCATTGGAATATCTTGGATATCTATTCGCCAAACCAAGAAGTGAGCCATGTAGCGACCTAGGAAGGGAAGAATGTTGCGAGGAATGTTCGTGCCGTTTGCTAGGTAGTGACGGGGTTAAGAACGGCACAATTCGAATAGCAGCAGGCCCTTTGTGCTAGACCGTAGAGCGGTTGGGGAGGGCTGGTAATTTACGTTTCTGTATAGTTTGCGCCGTCATGGATGGGTTAGGGTGAAGTGTGTGAAGGTCGCGGTGTTGGCGCGACCAGTGAGGTCTTGCGCGGCCATGCCAATGAAGGTGCCAGTGAAACTCGAATGCTCCCCCCGCACACCTTCGTCTGACAGGATATCCGCGTTGAGGGCGGGACCGATGTTGGTGAACGCCGTACCATCAAGGCTGTAGCGGAATTGCAGCGCACCGTCGGTGATGTTGAGGCCGAGCCAGACAGGGCCGTCTTTGATGGGGACCATCGTCTCTAGCGGATAGGTGATCCGGCCTTCGGGCCAGTCATGACAGCTGAGGATGTTGAGCGTACGTTCGCCAGAGCGTGCGCGCGTGACGCAGAGGTAGTGGAATTGCGTGCGGTTGTAGTAGCCCGCGATTCCCGCCATCTGCTGGAAATCCTCCGGCGCGAAATCGACGCAAGTGACAGCATCGCAATTCCATTCGGTCAGCCGCCGCGCGACGAGCGCTTGTTCAAACCACGACCCGATGCTTTCGCGCCCTGTGAGGCGGAGACCGTCAGTGGTCAGGGTGAACAGGCGGTCCGGTTCGGGGGAACGGAGCCACATGAAGGTGTTGGGCAGCGCTGACATCTTGGTAAAATCATGCGTCTCAGGCTCCGCATCAAACGGGTGCGCGGGCAAATCGGGCGCGGTTTCTGTGGCGGGCGGGACCAAGCTGCCGTCCTCTAGATAGAGCCAATCATCTTCCCTCCAGCGACAGCGCGCGATTCCGGTTTCCCGCCCCATGGGGGAGATGCTTTTGCCCGGGATCGGCCGCGTGCAGAGGAAGGTGTGATAGGGCGTACCATCCGGCGTTTCGACATATTGCCCGTGGCCTGTTCGTTGGATCGGGCTGTCGGGCTGGTTCAGCACATTGATGACATGGGTGTTGGGGTGCAACTCATAAGGGCCATCAATCGTCTTGGCCCGCGCATAGGTGACGGCATGTTCATAACCTGTGCCGCCCTCTGCCGTGATGAGGTAGTAGTAGCCGTGTTTTTTGAAGAGATGCGGCGCCTCCACCAATCCCAGATCGCTGCCGGGGAAGATGTTCTTGATCTCACCTGTGAGGCGTTTCTGCGCATGGTCGTATTCCTGCAAAAGGATCCCGCCAAACAGCTTTTTGGGCGGTGCGTTGGGGTCGCCTTGGGTGGCGAGGTGGTTCCAGACCATGTTGACGAACCATTTGCGCCCTTCGTCATCGTGAAAGAGCGACGGATCAAAGCCGGAGGAGTTCATGTAGATCGGATCGCTCCACGGTCCGTCGATGCTGTCGGCTGTGACCAGATAGTTGTGCGCGTCCTTGAAGCTGCCGTCGAGCCGTTTGACGTCTGTGTAGATCAGCCAAAATTTGCCATCGGCGTAGCTCAGTGCTGGGGCCCAGACGCCGCAGGAATCGGGATTGCCGCGCATGTCGAGCTGATCCGCGCGGTTCAGCGCCTGACCTACAGTCCGCCAGTTTATCAGGTCGCGCGACTGGCTGATCTGCACGCCGGGGTACCATTCGAAGGTTGAGGTAGCGATGTAGAAATCATCGCCCGCGCGGCAGATGGAGGGATCGGGGTGAAAGCCCCGCAGGATCGGGTTTTGAATGGCGGTCATGACTAATCCGAAAACAAGAGAGGGCCTGAAAGGATTAGTCTATCAGGGAATTGAAAAGCGACAAGGCCGGGCGCGGGGCCCGGCCTTTTGGATTAATGGTGCCAGTGGCGGTGGCCAAAGTCATGGAAGAGGTCGAAGCCGATGCCAAAGGCCACGTTGGAGATCATCGCGAGGGTGACAACCACGCATCCGGTGATGACGTAGAACCGTGTCGTCATCAGATTACGCAGGCTGGGTGGCAGATGTATCGAGATCGACAGGCTCTTCCGCGGCAGCTTCGAATGTGGCGTCTTCAACGTCCGCTTCTTGCGTAGCGCGCGCGGCGTAGGTGACGACCGCGGCACCAATTAGCGCCAGACCGAAGGAGAGCCCCAGCATCATCAGGCCAAAGAAGGCGACGAAGGGGGCGAGGATCAGGGCGCCAAGGATGCCAAGGGTCACGGCGAAGAAGTTTTTGATAGAGGTCATAGGGTGTTCCTTTCTGTTGATGAGACAGATATGGACTCCGCGTGTTGCCGTTGCCTGACGGCACCCTTACATGTTTGTAAGGTCCGTTATTTTTACGAAAAATCGAGCATGACGCGCAGACCTTTGGTCGCGGCGTCGGGATTGGCACTAAAGCTGAGGCGCGCGTGATGCGCCGCCGCGATGGTTTTGACGAGGGCAAGACCCAGCCCCGCGCCCTCATCTGTGCGGCTTTTGTCGAGCCGGTAAAGCGGCTGCGTGATGCGGTCGTATTCGTCGTCAGGAATGCCCGCGCCGGTGTCAGCGACACCCAGTTTGGCCCCCTCAGTAAATAGCGTGATGTCGGACCCTTTGGGCGTGTAGCGCAGCGCGTTCTCAACAAGGTTGGCAAGCGTCTGGATCAGCAGAACGCGGTCGCCTTGGATCGTCTGTGGCTGCGTGACCTTTTGGGATAGGGTGCGTCCGCTGTCTTCGACCACGGCGTCGTAAATCTCCGCCACCTCCTGCACCAGTCCGCCAAGATCGATGGGTTCGAATTTCGCTTGGGCGGTGCCAGCCTCTAGTTTGGCGATGCGCAGAAAGGCATCAAATATAGCGATCACGCGGTCGGCCTGCTCCAAGGCTGCGCCGATTTGTTCGACGCTGTCGCCCTCCTCCATCTCCACCGTTAGGGCGGTTTCCAAGCGGATGCGCAGGCGGGCGAGGGGGGTTTTGAGATCATGGGCAATATTGGCGGAAAAATCGCGCGTCTGGCGCATCAAGACATCAAGCTGCGCCAGCGTTTCATCGACCTGATGCGCCAAGCCATCCAGATCGTCGCGGTTGCGTTTGACATCAATGCGGGTGGTCAAATCGCCGGTCTTCGCGGTTTCCAAAGTGCGGGTGATTTTCGACATGCGGCGCTGTTGCAGAAAGCCCAGCACGCCGCCGATGAGCAGGGCCAGAACCGCAGCCATCAGACCGACAAAGGTCATTGCCTGCACGATGATTTCGATAAATTCATTGCGGCGGCCGATGCTCGACCCAATGATCAGCTTGCCGCCAGAGGTATCGCCCACAAGGTAGATCCATTGCCCCGGCCCGTCGAAACTGTCCGATCTGAGGCTGCTTTCGATACTGTCCTCATCATGAAAGCCGTTGCGCAGGCGTAAGCTGTCATCCAGCAGGGCGATGCGTTCAAAGCGGGAGTTGGCATAGTTCGCAGCATTAAAGCGCCCCGCCTCAATATCTGTGGCGACGGTGGTGTAGCGGGCGGTTAGCTCATCCTCGATCCGGTTGTCGAAGACGCGGGCAAATTCAAAAACTGAAAACCCTCCGGCCAAGACCAGAAGGATCAGAAACACCACCGTCAAAAGAACGGATTGGCGCAGGGCCGAGAGCCGCCAGATGCTACGAAGTCGGTTCAAAGATATATCCCGCCCCGCGCATAGTTTTGATCACGCTGTCGCCGAACGGCTTTTCGATCTTGCCGCGCAACCGGCTGATGTGGGTTTCAACCACGCTGGTGGTCGGGTCAAAGTTCATATCCCAGACCTTTTCCAACAGCATATTGCGCGTCAGGACCCGTCCGTTGGACCGCATGAAAGCTTCGAGCAAGCGAAACTCTTTTGCGTTAAGGTCAATGTCTTGGCCCTGCCGTGAGCAGCGTTGCTTCAAGAGATCGAGGGAGATGTCACCGGCGGTGAGTTTGGTCACTTCGCCAGTGGTCACATCGCTGGCGCGGCGGCCCAAAACGGCGACGCGGGCTTCAAGCTCGGAAAAGGCGAAAGGCTTTGGCAGGTAATCATCCGCCCCCGCTTGCAGACCTTCAACACGGTCATCCACATCGCCCAAAGCGGTGAGGAACAGCGCAGGTGTGGTGTTCTTTGACGCGCGCACAGCTTTTAGGACGGACATGCCATCAAGCTCTGGCGTCATACGGTCCAGGATCATCACGTCGAAGTCTTGCGTGGTGGCCGCAATCAGCACGTCGCGCCCGTTTTTGTGCCAGTCGATCACATGGCCCGCACGGGTCAGTCCGTCGCTGACCCATTTACCAATCTCTTCATCGTCTTCGAGCAGAAGTATTTTCATGGGCTTAGGATATGTGAGGTGACCGCGAAGGGCCACCATCGTTTCGAAGGAATCAGGCACCATCTTCTAAGTTGTCGTCACCATCCTCGTCCTCTTCGTCTTTATAGTCATCCTCGTGGTTATCGCGGTCATGCTTGCCGCAGTCGCGCTTTCCGTCCTTTTTCACCTCTTCTTCGATCAGGATGTTCTGGATGTCTTCGATGATAGGAAGCTCTGGCTGGGATTGCGCATAAACAAGCGTGCCCGCGGCCAATGCGACGACGGATGTGGCGATCACGAGTGTGTTGGTTTTCATTAGTCTTTCCTTTTTCTCAAGTCTGGCGTTGTTGCCGATGCTCAAGACCTAAGGTGGTGACCTGACAGCCGCCTCGCCACAGCATTACAAGTTTGTAAGGTGGGAGGGCGTCGCAAAGCGGCGGCTAAAGGACGCGGATCCTTGCCCATGCGCCGTGAATCGTTTGTAGTGTCAACGCATCACGACAAGGTAGGGTTTTACATGCACGGGTCGCCACGGATCGACAATTTGCAATACGCGAATTGGTCGGAAAAGATCTTTCGCCAGATACGCGAAGGAGCGGTGGACGCCGTACATGCCACGATCGCCTATCATGAGAATTTTCGAGAGACGGTTCTGAACTTTGAAAAGTGGAACCGCTGGTTTGAGCAATATCCCGATCTGATCATGAAAGGGCTGACTGCGGCGGATGTAGATACCGCGCGGGAAACAGGACGCACGGCGATCTTTTTCGGCTTTCAGAACCCGAGTCCGATTGAGGATGACATCGGATTGGTGGAGATCGTGCACACGCTGGGCGTGCGGTTCATGCAGCTAACCTACAACAACCAATCGCTGCTGGCGACGGGCTGTTATGAGGCCGAAGACCCCGGCATCACCCGCATGGGGCGGCAGGTGATAAAAGAGATGAACCGCGTCGGGCTGGTCGTCGACATGAGCCATTCAGCGGATCGATCGACCATTGAGGCGGCGGAGATTTCGGAGCGGCCTATCGCCATCACCCACGCCAACCCGCATGTCTGGGAACCGGCGCGGCGCAACAAGCGCGATGATGTCATTCGCGCGGTGACGGAGAATGGCGGCATGATCGGCTTCTCGCTCTACCCGCATCACTTGAAGGACAAGACCAACTGCACGTTGGAAAGTTTCTGCCAGATGGTGGCGGACACGGCGGAGCGGTTCGGGGTGGAGCATTTGGGCCTTGGCAGCGACCTGTGCCAAGATCACCCTGACAGCGTTGTGGAATGGATGCGCGTTGGACGTTGGAGCAAAGAGATTGACTATGGCGAAGGGTCCGCCGCCGCTCCTGGCTTCCCCCCGATGCCAGCGTGGTTTCAGGACAACCGTGATTTCGGGAATATAGAGGCCGGGCTGAAAGCGGTCAGCTTCTCTGACGCGGATGTTGCGGGTATTATGGGTGGGAACTGGTATCGCTTTTACGCGGCCAACTTTGGTCCGCAGGAGGCTGGATCATGACGATCAAACTGGACGGCAAACCCACAGTTGCCTTGCGCCCGCCATCACAGGTGATGCGATTGGCGCGGCTCGGTTCGCTCCATCAATGTCGGCTGTCGTTCATGCGGATATTGCTGCGCAAGCTGACGCAAGAAGGCTGGACCTTCTCCCGCCCTGTATTTGACATTGATGCGGATGGTGTGGGCCGAGCGGTCTATACTGCCGAAGGGCCGAGTGAGACTTATAGTCTGGTGTGCTTTGGTCACGATCTGCCGGACGATCAACGCTCCGACCGCGTGATTGCGGAGGCGTGGGATGCGACCTTTACCCTGACCAAGGGCGTGCCGACCGCTGCTGATATTGATCGGTTGGAGGCGAATGTCCCCTATCAAGAGGTGGGTCGCGTGACGGAGAATGAAGTCTCCCTCTCCCGCGCCAATCGGTCGGTGCGGCTCTTTGGGCATGTGCTGGAGTGTTTGGCGGCGGGTCGGCAGCCCAACCTCGAAGAGATTAACGCCGTGGGCTACCTGATGCGGACAACGGCGGTGTATGGGTCGGGTAAGTTTGGGGCTGCGGATCATCCGGCGGGTGATGCGCCGTTTCAGAAAGAAATGCTCACCGTCTATCTGATCCGTGCGTTCACGCTTGATCTGGTGGAGCACATGGCCGCGTTGCGGGCGCCCGAGACTGCCGTGCCACTCGACCCCGCGTTGCGGCGACAGTTTGGTGTGGGCAATTCGACCGGGCTGGGCATGGCGCCGTTCCTCATTCACCATCCTGTGCTGCTCAACAACTGGATCGCCGCGCGGGAAGAGGCGCTGGCGCGGGTGCGGTCGGTAGCGGTTGCCACAGTGGAGGCGCAAGAGGTGTTCCGCGATGTCTTGGCGCGGGCGATCCGCAACGTGCAGCTTTGGCGGTCACAGCATCCGGTACAGGTTGAGAAACTGGCTGGCCTGACCCGCGATCTCGCTGCTTTGGCGGCGGAGGTGGAGCGTGGGGCGTTGACCAAGGCAGACCCATGGGACGGGCTGCTTGCATGGGCGGAGGCGCTTCTATCGCTCGATGGACAAGAGCAATTGGTATCGCTGATGCTGGAGCCTTATCCAGAGCTGGTTGATGATCTGACCGCTGGGATGGGTGCGGATGAGGTGGCCGAATTTGCGATCAATGGTAGCCAATCGCTGGCCGATTTCCGCGCCGAGGTGCAGGCGGTCTATGGTTGGGCGCTGGAGCTTGATTGGGACGACCCGACGCAAGTGGCCCGCTGTTGGTACGTGTCGGAGGAAAAGCTCGAACCGCGCTTGGGCGAGTTGGCAGAGGAACCGTTAGAGTCTTACGCGCAGCCGCTATCCCCCGCCCGCGACATTGCGCGGATGGCGCGCGATTTGGACGGTTGGGATGGTGCGGAACGGTTGGCCGCCTTCCTGATGCGGCATCCTGAGCACCGTCACGTGGCCCGCCGTGTGCAGGTGGTCGCGCGGCATCCCTATGCAGAGATTTGCGACAACACGATCGCGGCAGAGATGCTGCCTATCGATCTGCTGCGCTGCAAACTGTCGTTCTTTGGGGCCACGCATTTCGATCCGCGTTCTGACCGGTGGGTGCGGATCACGATGTTCCGCAACGCGCCGTTTCCGGCAGAGCTTGGCACAGCGGCAGAAGACTGGGCCTATCCAGAGGCGGCATGTACTCCCTAAACGAAATTGACAGCACCGCGAAACGGGCCGCGCGGGGGATTGGCCTGTCTTGGGGCATGGCCGAAGAAGTGGGCAAAGCCGCCCGTTGGTTGGAGGGGCGCGGTCATGCTGGCGTGCGGCTGACGGCGCTGCATCTGACGCAAATTGACGGGCGCGACCATCGGCTGATGTACCCGCAAATGTCGGGTGCGCAGTGGTGCGCTGCGGATGGGGACTTGTGCCCGATTGCTACGGGTGTCACCCTGTCCGATCTGGCGCGGGAGTTGGATCGTCCCATTAAGCTGGGCGCGATGGCATTTCCGATGCTGATGCTGCCTCACCTCGCCTTGGTTGCCAAGCAGCGCGGGCAGGCGATGCAGGTGTCTTGGCCCGAAGCGGTGTTCATAGTGTCAAATGTTGGTGCCGTCGAAGGGGCGGCGGCAGATGTGTCCCGCGCCGACTGGGTCGCCGTGGACAGCATCGCAATGGACGTACCAGTCTGTGTCGTCAAACGTCCCGATCATATCGACCCGAAGGACTGGGCGACATTGGAGGGGCTGGGTCATCGCATCTTTGCCCCCAATACGGAGCATTCCCGCACAGCAGGGGCAGGGGCGGCGGATGATGGTGCGGATTGACGCGCCCAATGGGGTCGGACGCGCCGATTAGTTTCGCCTAGAAGTGGACCGACAAGGCGTCGATTGGCGCCTTCTTTGGCGGTGCGAATTTGGTCAGGTCGATGCCTTCGACGGCTTTCTTGTACTCTTCCAATGTGGGCGTGCGGCCAAGGATGGCCGACAAGACCACCACAGGTGTGGAGCCGAGCAGTGATTCACCCTTCTTCTCTGGCAGGTCGCCAACAACGCGGCCTTGGAATAAACGGGTAGAGGTGGCCAGAACGGTGTCGCCCTTCTCCGCCTTTTCCTGGTTGCCCATGCAGAGGTTACAGCCCGGGCGTTCGAGGTAGAGGATTTTATCATACTCCGTCCGTGCGACCGTTTTTGGAGCGGCGTCGTCAAACTCGAACCCTGCATATTTCTGCAGGATTTCCCAGTCGCCCTCTTCCTTCAGCTCATCAATGATGTTGTAGGTCGGGGCGGTGACGACGAGTGGTGCCTTGAACTCAACCTTGCCGTGGGCGGCTTCGAGGTTGCGCAGCATCTGCGCTACGATCTTGATGTCGCCTTTGTGGACCATGCAGGAGCCGACAAAGCCCAGATCGACATGCTTTTCCGCCTTGTAGAAAGAGATTGGGCGGATTGTGTCGTGTGTGTAGCGCTTGGACACATCAGCGTTGTTCACGTCTGGGTCCGCGATCATCGGTTCGACGATCTCATCAAGGTCGACGACCACTTCGGCGAAGTACTTTGCATCTGCGTCAGGTCGCAGCGCAGGTTTTTCACCTGACTTGATCTCTGCAATTCGTTTGTCAGCAATCGCGATCAGGTTTCCGAGCATGCCATTATCATGCTCCATCCCTTTGTCGATCATGATCTGAATGCGGGATTTCGCCAGTTCGAGCGATCCGATCAGCGTCTCATCGTTCGAAATGCAGACTGAGGCTTTCGCCTTCATCTCTGCCGTCCAGTCGGTGAAAGTGAAGGCTTGGTCGGCCAGCAAAGTGCCGATGTGGACTTCGATTACGCGGCCTTGGAAGACGTTGTCGCCGTGCTGAGCGAACATCTGAGCCTGTGTGGCGTGGACCACATCGCGGAAGTCCATGTGGCTCGCCATCTCGCCTTTGAACGTCACTTTGACGGACTCGGGGATTGGCATGGAGGCTTCGCCTGTCGCCAGTGCCAGTGCCACGGTGCCGGAGTCAGCACCAAAAGCCACGCCTTTGGACATCCGTGTGTGGCTGTCGCCCCCAATGATGATCGCCCAGTCGTCGACTGTGATGTCGTTGAGCACTTTGTGGATCACGTCGGTCATTGGTGGATAGACGCCCTTAGGATCGCGACCGGTGACAAGGCCGAAGTCATTCATGAACTTCATCAGCCGTGGCGTGTTGGCCTGTGCCTTTGCGTCCCAGACGGAGGCTGTGTGACAACCAGACTGATACGCGCCGTAAACAGTCGGCGACAGGGTAGTCGCAGCCATCGCTTCCAGTTCTTGCATCGTCATCAAGCCGGTAGTGTCTTGGGAGCCGACGATATCAACTGCAACCCGCACGTCAGATCCTGCATGCAGAACTTTGCCTGGCGTGGTGCCGCGCGCGTTCTTGTTGAAGATCTTTTCAACCGCCGTCAGGCCCTGACCTTCGATGCTGACTTCCTTTGCGGGCGCAAAAGCGGATTTCATTTCGATATCCAGTGCCTCGCACGCGAATGTCTGGAGCTTCTTGCCAAAGACGATCGCGTAAGACCCGCCCGCCTTCATGAACTCCACTTTTTGCGGGGTGAAGGACGCGCCCATATCGGCCAGCTCTTCGTTGCCGTCTTCGCTGTAGAGCTTTTTGTCCTTCGTGTTGATCGTCATGACCGTGCCGGTCGCGACGGAATACTTTTCTTCCAAGATCGGATCGCCGTCGTTGTTGAGGATCGGCTTGCCGTCCTCGTCCAGTTTTTTAACCCAGTTCTTGAGGTCGACACCGATCCCGCCTGTCACGCCAACCGTGGTCAGGAAGATGGGGGAGATGCCGTTGGTGCCCGCAACCACAGGGGCGATGTTGACAAACGGCACATAGGGGGAAGCTTGCTTGCCCGTCCAAAGTGCGACGTTGTTGACGCCGGACATGCGGGACGATCCAACGCCCATCGTGCCTTTTTCGGCCACCAGCATCACCTGTTTGTCAGGGTGTTGAAGCTTGAGTTCTTCAATGTGCTTCTGCGCCTTTTCATCAATGAAACACTTGCCGTGAAGCTCACGGTCGGCGCGGGAGTGCGCTTGGTTGCCGGGGGACAGAAGGTCGGTTGAGATGTCGCCTTCTGCAGCCACGTAGGAGACGACCTTCACCTCTTCCGGCACGTCCGGCAGTTTGGTGAAGAATTCCGCGTCAGAGTAGCTGACAAGGATCTCTCTCGCGACTGCGTTGCCCGCGTCGAGCGCGGCTCTCAGCCGGTCCATGTCCGCTTCATAGAGGAACACTTGCGTTTTCAGGACGTGGCCAGCCGCTTTTGCGATGTCGGCATCCTCGCCCAAAGCGAGGTCGAGCAGGACGCGCACGGATGGGCCACCCTTCATGTGGGAGAGCAGTTCGAAGGCAAACTCTTTGCTGATTTCTTCAACGGTTGCGTTGCTGAGGATGATGTCCTTGAGGAACTCAGCCTTCACGCCTGCCGCGCTCGTTGTACCGGGCAGGGTGTTGTAGATGAAGTGGTGCAGCGCGTCGGCACGGTGTTCGTTGCCGCTGTCCTTGATTATTGCGATCAGGTCTTCGACTAGCGCACCTTCATCAATCGGTTTTGGGTTCAGACCTTGGGCTTTGCGGGTGCCAATGTCATCAAGATAGGCTGTGTAGTGCTTCATAGCGGCCTCGGATTCTTTAAATTTTTGTGCGTTTGGGCGCGGGTTTTTGGATGTGACGACTTATTCGATACATAATTGTATGCAGTGGTATACTGAAGCGTCGACACATGCAAGGGCTCGCCCTGTCGAAGGCGTCTTTACAATACCATAACGTTATTTGGAATGGATCGGTTTCACGCAGGGATTTTGGTTTTGGCCCTTTGGGTGCTTGAGCGTTCGATCAGTCTGACAGGGATCATCTCAACCAAATCCGCTTTTGAGGCACCGCCGCGCAACAGAACCTGCGCCGCTGTTGTGCCCAAGGCCACCCGATCCTGTCGTATCGTGGTCAGGGGCGGGACGAAGTGTTCGCTAAACTCCAGATCATCAAACCCAATGACGGAGATATCCTCTGGCACGTGAATGCCACAGCGGGCGAGGCCGGAAATGAGGCCAAAGGCGATTACATCCGACGCGCAGAAGATAGCGGTTGGTATGTCGGACATCGCCTTGATCTGCTTGGCGGCTTGCAAGCCAGCTTCGAGGCTGAAATCGCCTTCGATATAATGCGGTTCCAACCCCAGCTTTTTGCAGGCCGTCTCATGACCTGCGATGCGGGCATGGGTCAGCACGTTGTCTTTCGGGCCGGTGATTTGGATGATGTTGCGATGCCCAGCGTCATAGAGGTGTTGGATCGCCAAGATCGCCCCGTCTTCGTTGCTGCTGCGCACCGAGGGGAAGCCATCAACGTTAGTCCATTCACAGGCGAAGACGATGTTGGCGTCGGGTTGGGAGGCCAAGAAGCGGTTCAACGACTCAGCCGGCACACCGCCATCAAGGATGATCATCCCGTCCGCACGCTGCGCCCGATAGTAGGAAAAGAGGTCATCTCCGGCGCTGTAGATTTGCCGCGTTTCCGCGACTACAAGCGACTGACCCGCAGGTGTCAGCACATCAACGATCCCTTGCAGCACCAAACTGAAGAACGGATTTCCCAAGTTTGGAAGCAGCACCAAAATGTTGTTGGACCGCTGGGTTCTCAGGCTTCTGGCGGCGCGATTGACGCGGTATCCGGTCGCCTCAATCGCGTCCAAAACGGCCTGACGTTTCTTGGCTGAAACGGAGTCTGGCGCACTCAGAGTACGGGATACGGTTGCGGTCGACACGTTAGCGTGACGCGCAACATCTTGAACTGTCGCAGCTTTTTGATTGGTCTTCAGGCTCATTTGAAAACGATTACAAAATTTCTTGACAGAATCAACCACTCTCGTGCATGCTCAGTTTGTAATCGTTTACAAGGAGCGAGAGGCTTCGAAGACGGTTTCAACAATGTAGCCAATAAAGCTCGATCTGGGAGGATCACATGAAAAGAACCATTGCTGCGCTTTGCGCAACGACTGCACTTGCATTGCCAACTGCTTCTTGGTCGGCTGACCTTGAAGTTACGCACTGGTGGACATCCGGCGGTGAAGCCGCTGCTGTGTCCGAATTTGCTAAAGCATTTAACGAACAGACAGAGCACAACTGGGTCGACGGCGCGATTGCCGGCTCCGGTGGTACTGCGCGTCCGATCATCATTTCACGCATCTTGGGCGGCGACCCAATGCACGCGACACAGCTGAATCACGGTCGTCAGGCCGAGGAACTGGTCGAAGCTGGTCTGATGCTTGACTTGACAGACATCGCAGAAGCGGAAGGCTGGGCCGACGTTGTGAACCCAGTGCGTTTGCTGGATGCATGTACACTGGACGGCAAAGTCTACTGTGTGCCAGTGAACATCCACTCCCCTCAGTGGCTGTGGCTGTCCCATGACGCTTTTGCAAAGGCTGGCGTTGATGTTCCAGCTGACTGGTTCGAATTCGTAGAAGCTGCACCAGCTCTGCGTGATGCGGGCCTCGTCCCACTTGCGATGGGCCAGCAGTCTTGGCAGACAAGCCTCGCGTTCGGCGCACTGATGGTGGCAGTTGGTGGTACAGACCTCTACATCGACGTTCTGACAAACAAGAACGCTGACGCAGCGGCAAGCGAAGACATGACAAAGGTTTGGGAAGCTTACGCAGCAGCACGCCTGTTGTCTGAAGGCTCCAACGTTAACGACTGGAACCAAGCGACAAACCTCGTCATCACAGGTCAGGCCGGTGGTCAGATCCACGGTGACTGGGCACAGGGTGAATTCCAGGTGGCTGAACAGGTTGCTGGCGAAGACTACACCTGTTTGCCAGGTTTGGGTGTGAATGAAATCATCGCAACAGGTGGTGATGCGTTCTACTTCCCTAAGCAGGACGATCCAGCAATCGAAGCAGCTCAGAAAGAGATGGCTTCCCTGATGATCTCTCAGGAAGTTCAGGTTGCGTTTAACCTCAAGAAAGGCTCCTTGCCGATCCGTGGTGATATCGACCTGTCCGCGGCAAACGACTGTATGCAGAAGGGTCTGGCGATTCTGGCTGCTGGTAACGTTCTGCCAGACGGCGTGAACAGCTTCTCTGCTGACACCGCTGGCCAGATCGACGACCTGACAGTTGAATTCTGGAACGACACTTCGATCACTGTTGAGGACGCACAAGCACGTTACGTCGACATCATCGCAAGCGCCGACTAATCGCTTACTCCCTGTTAGGTCCGCGGCTTTCCTGCCGCGGGCCTGGCAGACTTTCCGTTCAACGGGCAATTCTAAGCACCCCCTAAGGGATAGGGGTGTTTTGACTTACCCAAAGTAGCCAAACACGGGGGACAGGATGGCCATAACCGATAGTGGGCAGATGGTGCGGGGCGCAAAACGTCCGAACCGTTTGTTCAAAAACCTCACGGCCAAGATCGCAGCGATCCCGATGATTGCGACGGCGGTTGTCGTCTTCGTCGGCTGTACGCTTTGGACGATCTACCATTCCTTCACCAAATCGCGTCTGCTGCCCGCGCCCCAAAAATGGGTCGGTACCGACAACTATGACCGGTTGTGGAGCGAGAACCGCTGGATCACCTCGATCGAGAATTTAGCGATCTATGGTGCGTGTTCCTTGGTGTTGTCGCTTTGCATTGGCTTTTTGCTGGCGGCCTTGCTCGACCGGAAAATCCGGTTTGAAAACACGATCCGTACGATCATCCTTTATCCCTTCGCGCTGTCCTTCGTTGTCACCGGTCTGGTGTGGCAGTGGTTGCTGAACCCAGACCTCGGCATTCAAAACGTGATCCAGAACCTCGGTTGGACCAGTTTTGCCTTCGACCCGCTCAACAACGCCGATATCGTGATCTACGGCATTCTGATCGCGGGTATCTGGCAGGGGTCCGGCTTTGTGATGGTCCTGATGCTCGCAGGGATGCGCGGTATTGATGAGGATGTCTGGAAAGCGTCGCGCGTCGAAGGCATCCCGGTGTGGAAGACCTACCTGTTCATCGTCATTCCGATGATGCGGCCGGTGTTCGTGACGGCGCTTGTGATCATCTCTGCCGGTATCATCAAAGTCTATGACCTTGTGGTCGCGCAAACCAGCGGCGGCCCCGGCATCGCGTCCGAAGTGCCTGCGAAATATGTGATCGACAAGATGTTCGGCTCACAAAACCTCGGGCTGGGATTTGCGGCCTCGACCATGATGCTTTTGAGCGTTCTGGTCGTGCTGATCCCTTGGGCGTACCTCGAATTTGGCGGGAAGAAGAAAAAATGACCGATGCAACTGCAAACGCGCTGAGCGGGCCACGCGGTCCAAAGCCCAAGCGGGCGTTCTCTTCCACCAACATCATCATCTACGGCACGTTGTTCGTGGTCTGCATGTACTACCTGCTGCCGCTTTACGTGATGATCGTGACCTCGTTGAAAGGCATGCCGGAAATCCGGTTGGGCAACATCTTTAGCCCACCTGTTGAGGTCACTTATGAACCTTGGGTTAAAGCTTGGGCAGAGGCCTGTACCGGCATCAACTGCGAAGGGTTGAGCCGCGGATTCTGGAACTCCGTCTGGATTTTGGTACCCTCTGTTTTGTTGTCCATCGCGATTGCGTCGGTCAATGGTTACGCGCTGGCGAACTGGAAATTCAAAGGGTCAGAGGTCTTCTTCACCATCCTGATCTTTGGTGCGTTCATTCCTTATCAGGTAATGATCTATCCAATCGTGATCTTGCTGAGGGAAAGCGGCGAAGGGATCACCGGTTTCATCCGACTTTTCAATTCGGACGCTGCACCCTTCCGCCTGATGGGATCGCTCTGGGGCTTGGTGATTGTCCACACGATTTTCGGGATGCCGATCCTGACGCTCCTGTTCCGCAACTACTTCACATCGGTGCCGGAGGAGCTGTTCAAAGCCGCGCGCGTTGATGGGGCAGGGTTCTGGGGCATTTACTTCCGCATCATGCTGCCGATGTCGCTGCCAATCTTTGTGGTGGCGATGATCTTGCAGGTCACGGGTATCTGGAACGACTTCCTCTTTGGTGTGATCTACACCAAGCCCGACACCTATCCGATGACGGTGCAGCTCAATAACATCGTGAACTCCGTCCAAGGGGTGAAGGAATACAACGTGAATATGGCCGCGACACTGCTGACCGGTCTGGTTCCGTTGGTGATTTACTTCGCCTCAGGCAAACTCTTCGTCCGCGGCATCGCTGCCGGTGCTGTGAAAGGTTAAGAACATGGCAAACTCCGTAGAAATCAAACATCTCGACCTGAGCTTTGGCGCCGTGGAGGTCCTGAAAGACCTGAACCTCCACATCACAGAGGGTGAGTTCCTTGTCCTTCTGGGGTCATCGGGCTGCGGCAAGTCGACCTTGCTGAACTGTATCGCAGGGCTTTTGGAAGTCACCGACGGTCAGATCTTCATCAAGGGCAACAACGTCACATGGGCGGAACCGTCAGAGCGGGGCATCGGCATGGTGTTCCAATCCTACGCGCTTTATCCGCAGATGACCGTGCGCGGGAACCTGAGCTTTGGCCTAAAAAACGCGAAATTCTCCAAGGCAGAGATCGAGCGGCGCGTCGCGCGTGCCTCCGAAATTTTGCAGATTGAGCCGTTGCTTGACCGCAAACCGAGTGCGTTGTCTGGGGGTCAGCGTCAGCGTGTGGCCATCGGTCGGGCGCTGGTGCGCGATGTGGATGTGTTCCTGTTTGATGAGCCGCTGTCGAACCTCGATGCAAAATTACGGACCGATCTACGCGTTGAACTCAAGCGGTTGCACCAGCAGTTGGGCAACACGATGATCTATGTGACGCACGATCAGGTCGAAGCGATGACGCTCGCCGACCGCGTGGCGATCATGAAGGACGGCGCGATCCAACAGCTGGATGCCCCGCGCACGATCTACACCAAGCCACGCAACAAATACGTGGCGGGCTTCATCGGCTCCCCTGCCATGAACTTCATTAAGGGGGAGATCAGTGGCGGCGATCCTGTCTTTTCTTGTGATGGTCTGTCGATCCCGCTGAAAGACTACCCGTTCGAAGCCCCGTTCAGCGGGTCCGCTTGGATGGGCATCCGGCCAGAGCATATCCGCGTCGGGGATATGGCGGACGGCTGTGCCTACACCGCTGATGTAAAGATCGACCTCGTCGAACCGATGGGGGCCGATACCCTCATCTGGACAGAGCTTGCCGGTGACCCGTTCCGTATGCGGATCGAAGGCCAGATGGATGTGAAAGCTGGCGAAACCATTCGGATCGGCGTTGATACGTCGGTCGCCTCCCTCTTTGACGTGGCATCGGAGCTGCGTCTCTAAAATGTAAGGACTTTGGAAATGTATGTTTCATTTCAACTCTACTCCTCCCGTGATGTTGCATCTCAGGAGGATTTTGTCGGCACGCTTGCCGGTCTGGGCTATACGCAGGTCGAAGGCTACGGCGGCGTTTACGGTGATCCAGCATCCTTCCGCGCAGCGATGGATGCGGCTGGTGTCACCATGCCGTCCGGCCACTTTGGGATTGCCGAGTTCGAGGATGATTTCGACCGTGTCGTCGAAACCGCAAAGACATTGGGCATGAACCGCTTTTATGCGCCTTACCTTGACGCCAGCGAACGGCCGATCGACCGCGCAGGCTATGCTGATTTGGCGAAACGTTTGGCGGCCATCGGCGTGAAGGCGAAGGCGGCGGGCTTTGGCTTTGGCTGGCACAACCACGATTTTGAGCTTTTGCCGCTCGCTGACGGCTCCATCCCGCTTGAGACGATCCTTGATGAAGCGCCCGACATTGATTGGGAAGCAGACATCGCATGGGTCGTACGTGGTGGTGCCGATCCGGTCGATTGGATCAACCGTTATGGCAACCGCATGACCGCAGTACACGTCAAAGACATCGCGCCAGTGGGCGAGAACCTCGATCAAGATGGTTGGTGCCATGTGGGGCAGGGCACCATCGACTGGGCCGATCTCACCGCTCGCGCCCGTGCGGCGGCCCCTAACGCGCTGATGGTGATGGAACACGACAAACCCACAAACGCAGAAGAGTTTGCAGCCGCATCGATCGCGGCCTTCAAAGCCTACTAAAGGAACCGAACATGGCTGATAAACTCGGCGTTGGCGTCATTGGGTGCGGCAACATTTCATCTGCGTATTTCCGTCTGGCCCCGATGTTCAAAGGGATCGAGATGCGCGCCTGTGCAGACATCAACATGGCCGCGGCAGAGGCGCAGGCGGACGCCTTTAGCCTTCGCGCGATGTCGGTCGATGACATCTTGGCGAGCGATGACATCGACATCGTCGTAAACCTAACGATCCCAGCGGCACACAAGGATATCTGCGTTGCCGCTTTGGATGCGGGCAAGCACGTCTATTCCGAAAAACCATTCGTCTTGAGCGCGGAGGAGGGGACAATGATCCTCTCCAAAGCGAAGGCGGCTGGCCTGCGTGTCGGCTCCGCCCCTGATACGTTCCTTGGCGGATCGCATCAGTTGGCGCGCAAGCTGATCGACGATGGTGCGATTGGGCCTGTGACCTCTGGCACAGCCGTGGTGCAAAGCCCCGGCATGGAAAGCTGGCACCCGAACCCTGATTTCTTCTTCTTGCCCGGCGCTGGTCCGGTTCTGGACCTTGGGCCGTACTATATTTCCAACCTCGTGCAGTTGCTGGGGCCGGTTGCGGCGGTGCAGGCCGTGTCGTCCACACCGCGAAAAACCCGCGTGATCGGCAATGGCGCCCGTGAGGGCGAAGAGGTGCCGGTGAAAACGCCAACCACTATCCACTCCACGCTGCAATTCCACAGCGGCGCAGTCATCACCATGCTGACAAGCTGGGATGTCTGGTCGCAAAGCCACGGGAATATGGAGCTCTATGGCGAAAGCGGCACGCTCTATTTGCCTGATCCGAACTTCTTCGGCGGCGAGGTGAAAGTGACCGACAAGGGCGACATGGTGGATGCGCCCGCGTGGGATCACCCTTTCTCCGTCCCCAATGACGGGGATCATGCGAATTATCGCGCGGCGGGTCTGTCCGATATGGCGATGGCCATTCAGGAAGGACGTCCGCATCGCTGTTCGGCTGAATTTGCCCACCACGTTGTTGACGTGATGGCCTCTATTCTAACAGCAGGTGAAACTGGCCAGCGGCTCGAGATTGGAACCACCTGCGAGCGTCCCGCACCATTGGATGGGGCCGCTGCGCGCGCATTGATGAGCGCAAATTAAGGAGACAGATCATGGCATCCAAAACGATGAAGGGGCCGGGTATTTTCCTAGCACAGTTCTTGGGCGATGGCGCGCCTTTCAACTCCCTCCCTGAGATCACAAAATGGGCCGCCGGTTTGGGCTATGAAGGCGTGCAAATCCCTACTTGGGACGCCCGCATCTTTGATCTGGCGAAAGCGACGGAGAGCAAGACCTATTGCGATGAGGTCAAAGGCATTTGCGCCGACGCTGGAGTCGAAATCACCGAACTCTCAACCCACCTTCAAGGCCAGCTTGTCGCGGTGAACCCTGCCTATGACGTGGCTTTCGATGCTTTCGCGCCAGAGGCGGTACATGGCAACCCTGCCGCCCGTCAGGAATGGGCCGTCGATCAGATGAAGAAGGCGGCGGTGGCCTGCAACCATCTTGGGCTGACGGGCTCCGTGTCTTTCACCGGCTCGCTCGCCTTTCCCTACATTTACCCATGGCCGCAGCGCCCCGCCGGATTGATTGAGGAGGCGTTTGTCGAACTCGCACGTCGTTGGAAGCCGATCCTTGATGTCTATGATGAGAATGGCGTTGACGTAGGCTATGAAATCCATCCCGGTGAGGATGTGTTTGACGGAGCCACGTTCGAGATGTTCTTGGAGGCTGTCGGCAACCACCCGCGCTGTATGATCAACTACGACCCATCGCACTTCTTGCTACAACAGATGGATTACCTCGCCTTTATTGACGTTTATTTCGAACGCATCAGCGCGTTTCACGTTAAAGATGCGGAGTTCAATCCAGACGCGCGGCAAGGCGTTTATTCCGGTTATCAGCCGTGGACCCAACGCGCAGGCCGGTTCCGGTCCTTGGGTGACGGTCAGGTCGACTTCAAAGGTATTTTTTCCAAAATGGCGACGCATGGTTTTGATGGCTGGCCCGTCTTGGAATGGGAATGCTGCCTGAAACATCCAGAGGTCGGCGCTGCCGAAGGCGCCCCCTTTATCCGCGAACACACGATCCCGCTGACCGACAAAGCCTTTGATGACTTTGCAGGGGCGGAGACGGACATGGGCATGATCAAATCGATGTTGGGGACAGATTGATGTCACGCCGCATTCGCTTTGGCATGGTTGGCGGCGGGCAGGGCGCCTTTATCGGTGCTGTGCACCGCATCGCGGCCCGCATCGACGACCAGTTTGAACTGGTGGCGGGCTGCCTGTCGTCCAAGCCAGAGAAATCTGCCGCTTCGGCGAAAGAGATCGGTCTCGCACGGTCTTATGGCAGCTATGAGGAGATGGCCGTTGCAGAAGCCGCGCGCGAAGATGGCATCCAAGCGGTTGCGATTGTCACCCCCAACCACATGCACGCGCCTGTCGCGATGGCGTTTTTGAAGGTGGGTATCCATGTCATCTGTGACAAACCGCTGACTGCCACAATAGAGGATGCGCTGGCGCTTGAGTCGGCCGTGGCGGACTCGGGCAAGCTTTTTGTCCTGACCCACAACTACACCGGCTATCCGCTGATGCGCGAAGCGCGGGCGATGGTTGCGCGTGGCGATTTCGGCGACATCCTGCAAATCCGGGCCGAATACCTGCAAGACTGGCTGGCCAAGGCACCGGACCCCGATCAGAAACAAGCCGCGTGGCGTCTCGATCCCGCGAAAGCAGGGGCTGGGGCCTTGGGCGACATTGGCACTCACGCCTACAACCTTGCCTGTTTCGTAGCAGGTGAAACCGCTGCGTCTGTTTCGGCAGAAGCCTACGCCTCCGTCCCTGGTCGGGTGATTGATGACACGGTAAGCGCGCATTTGCGTTTCGCCAGTGGTGCCAAGGGGCTGATCTTTGCCTCCAACGCCGCTGTGGGGCATGAGAATGACCTGAGCTTGCGCATCTATGGCACCAAAGGCAGCCTGTCATGGCGGCAGGAAGAGCCAAACAAGATGCTCTACGCCCAATTTGGTAGGCCTGTGCAAATCCTAACTCGTGGCACGACTGATGCCGAAGGCGCCGGCGCCCGTGTCACCCGCACACCAGGCGGGCATCCCGAAGGGTATCTGGAGGCATTTGCCACCACCTATTCAGACGCCGCCCACGCCATCCGCGCCCATGACGACGGCACCACGCTGCCAGATCACCACCACACCAATACGGTAGGCGACGGCGTGGCCGGCATGGTGTTCGTGGCGGGCTGTTTGGCGTCGGCCAAGAACGATGCAGCTTGGACACCCCTCATCTGCTAGGATCAAATTGACCGTTGAGAAACGGATTTGGCTGCTAACTTGAGCTGTTGGGTTTTCTAAGACGCCAACTTCACGCTGAATGGCACTCACATAGTGTGATTTGGACCACTCATACCATCAAATAATCTCGTCCTTGTCGAACATCGGGTCATCGCCGATCTGGGTTTGAATATGTTCAGCGGTTCCTTCCGCATCGGTCATGGAGTCGACATGCCCGATGTGAAAGATGGCATCGCCCTCGTTCACGATTGGCATGACGGCACGGCCGACGTGATCCCAGAGAATGGGTCGATGATCTCCATCTCCCGCTCGCCAAAGGGATCAGAGACCACCGCCAGAAGTTCCCCTTTTCGAACGAGTGAGCCGTCTGCTTTGAAAATACGGAGCAGCCCGCCCATCGGTGCCCGAACCCACTTGCTTGATGGGCAGAACTGGGGGGATGCCTTTGGTTTGTGACACCTCTGCGGGAGATCGTGCCGTGATGATTGAGAACGCGCAGGACACATGCGACACCAGCACGAATTGCGATCTCACCAAAGCGAAGACCTTCTTCACCTTCAAACAGCAGCACCTGCTGACCAATCTTCTGTGCCGCATCTCTGAGGGAGCCCTCCCGAATTGCGGTTTTCATCACCATTGGCGCGCCAAAGACTTCAGCAAGCTCTTGCATTTTTTCATCATCCGGTGAAATGCGCACTTGGGGATAGTTGGTGCGGTGAATTGCGGCGGAGCGAAGATCGTTGCCAATATCGGCGCGCGCCACCACTTCTTTGAAAAATCTGTTGGCCAGTCGCGCCGCGAGCGAGCCTGTTTCGCTGCCTGGAAAGCACCAGTTGAGGTCGCGCCGATCAGGGAGATAGCGAGAGTGATTGATCAAGCCATAGGTGTTACCATGTGATCGACGATCCAAAGTCCCTCCGCCGTATGCACCAATTCAAACCGCGCCGTGCCGGCAGGCAGGTTCATATCCGACATCAGGTGCAGATAGCGGTTCATTTGCTCAATCGAATACGCCAGAGAGGCGGAGGTGTGTACAATTTGACCAACTCTCCAACCGCGACTCGAGCGTGTGCTTCAACAGCAGCGCGGTGTCGCCGGTCTGGTGGATCGCAGCGCCAATCAGCGCCTGATAAAAGGCCATCGGTATGCGGTCGTCCTGATTTGACAGATCACCCTCTGACAACCCGCTGAAGGACAGCAGCGTTTGACGGTCTGCGCCTTTCTCACAGGCATAGTCCGCAAACGCAGCAGCAAAACTCGCCGCCCTTGTCTGTTCGGTCACACTCAGAGGTTCACTCACTATCAATATCTGTAGGGTAATGTCGGTTGTTGTTTGCGATCAAATTTTGACCGCAAATCCTTAGGTCAATGCTTGGGGAATAGGGTGGGATGCCCAGCTCTTGCGCAGGTCGCAACCCCTTTGGACCTGTCCAACAAAAAAGACCGGCGTTTCCGCCGGCCTCTGTCTCTTATCCGTCTGCTTAGGCGGAGCGGTAAAGCTTCGTCATGGAGAATTCGCGGTGGCCCAAAGCCTCTGCCGCCGTGTTGCGGCCGTTCGCTGTGCGGCGGATCATCTCGATCAGCGCGTCACCTGCTTCATCAATGGTTTGCTCGCGGCGCAAGATGCCGGAGACGTCGACGTCAATATGCTCTCCCATTGTGCGCACGGTGCGCGGGTTCGCGGTGATCTTGATAACAGGCACAATTGGGTTGCCGACCACGTTGCCCTGACCGGTTGGGAAGGTGTGGATCACCGCACCGCCAGCCGCCATCAAGGTCACGCATTCCGCCGCAGCGGAAGAGCTGTCCATGAAGTAGAGGCCTTTGCCGGACTTTGGCGCTTCTGCTGGGTCCAGAATGTCGATGAATTGCGACGTGCGACCAATCTTTTCGAGGTTTCCGAGCGCCTTCTCCTCGATAGTGGTCAGACCACCTTCGATGTTGCCTTTGGTCGGCTGGCTGTCAGACAAATCGTCCGTCTGATGCGCAAAGATCACATCATCCTGATAGGCTTTCCACATCTTGTACCAACGCTCACCAACTTCTTCGTTGATCGCGCGCTTCTGGCAGATGTGCTCCGCGCCCGTGATCTCTGACGTCTCACCAAAAAAGCCAGTGATCCCTTCAGGCAGCATCTTGTCATACATGTTGCCAACCGTCGGGCAGGAGCCTAGACCTGTTGTCGTGTCCGATTCACCGCATTTGGTTGAAATCCAAAGCTCGTTGATAGAGCATTCCTCGCGCTGCACCTCTGTCGCCTTGTGAACGAAGTCTTTCGCGGCCCAAGACGCGGCACGGATGGTTTCGAAATCACCCTTCTGCTCGATGGAGAATTCAGCCACTTCCTTGCCGGTTTCGCGGATGCCGTCAGCGATGCGCTTGGTCCAGCCAGGCTCAATCCCGATCACGACCACGGAGTGAACGTTCGGGTTGGCGCCTGTGCCGATCATGGTGCGGAAATGCACTTCGAGGTCTTCACCAAACTGCAAGCGGCCATAGGCATGTGGGATCGCCAGCGTGCCTTTGACGTTGTTGGCAACAGCTTCACAAGCAGCGTTTGAAATATCGTCAACCGGCAGGATCAGAACGTGGTTCCGAACACCCACACGGCCGTTTTCGCGGCGGTAGCCTTTGATCGTCATGTTTGAAAGTTGTGACATGGGGCAGCTCCTTACCAGCGCTTTGTTTTGCAGTTGTGGGTGTGCAGATGCCCGCCCTTTGGAATGTCAGCGATAATCTTGCCGATGTCTTCGCCGTATTTGATGGCGGTGTCGCCCTCTTTGAAGTCTTTCAATGCGATCTTGTGACCGATTGGCACATCCGCGCCAGAGGTTAGGCGGAATGTTGAATTGTCATGCGTCACGCAGACCAGCATGTCGGTGCCAGCGGTCAAGCCTTCGACAACAACAACGCCAACATTGTCTTCGTGCTCATGCACGAGAAGATGCGGAATTTCACTCATGGGGATGCTCCAAATGTTCAGTGAGTCTCAAGAAAAGGAACTACAATTACTCTTATATAAGAGTCAATGTGTATATTGCGAAGTCTTAAGCCCGCATGCTACCAAACTTCAAAGGAAGGGCAACCGTGACCGAGCCACTTTACAGAAGCGTCTACAACACCATTGTGAAACGTATCGCAGACGCCGATTACGTGCCCGGTTCGATGTTGCCAAGCGAGTTTGATCTCGCCGCTGAACTCAGCGTCAGCCAAGGCACCGCCCGCAAAGCGCTGATCGAGCTGGAGCAAAAAGGCATCGTCCAAAGACGGCAGGGGAAGGGGACGTTTGTGACCCTGCGCACGCCGGAAAACTCTCTCTTTCATTTCTTCAGCCTCAGGGACAAGAACGGCGATCAGGTCGCGCCGCAGCTTCAAACCGAAACGGTGATTATCCGCGCCGCTCGTAAGTATGAGCGTGCGCTGCTTCACGATCAGCCCGACAAGGTGTTTGAGATCACCCGCGTCCGCACCTTTGACGGCAAGCCGCTCTGCCATGAAAAAACCGTTGTGCCTGCGCCGCTGTTTCCCGGTCTCAAGGACCGCAGCCCTTTGCCAAACGCACTCTACGTTCTGTTTCAGCAGGCCTATTCCTGCATCATCATCTCGGCAGAGGAAAACCTCAAAGCCGCGACGCTGGATGCCACGCTCGCCAGCCAACTCGACGTTGCGCCTGGGACGCCCGCGATCGTCGCGCAGCGGCGGGCCTTTGATTTGAAAGAGCGGTTGGTCGAACTGCGCACCAGCACATTCCTGACAGAGAGCACGTCTTACTTTGTGGATTTGAACTAGGCTGGGCGGTCAGCCCGTCGCCCGACAAAGCGCACGGGTGCTGTCCAGATAATGACTTGGCACCAACAGGCCGTCTTTCATTGCTGCCGTCCGCGCCTCCAGCCGCCGCTGACCGGGCAGGCGGGTGCCGTCGAGCGCGGATATGGAGTCAAGCAACTGGTCAATCCGTTCGAAATAGTCGGGCGACCCCTCAGGCGAAATGGCCATCAAGAACTGCCCGACACGTGGCTGTTTGCCCGTGGCTTTAAAGAATGACCCCGCCTCCGACGAAAACGTGCCGCCAGCAAAACAGGTGGCCAAAACCTCCACCATCAACGCCAGCGCCGTGCCTTTGGCATCACCAATCGGCAGCATGGAGCCAGCCAAGGCTGCTTCCGCATCTGTTGTTGGCTGCCCATCGACATCAATTGCCCAACCTTCGGGGATGTCTTTGCCCAGCTTCTTGGCATTCATCACCTTGCCCCGCGCCACTTTTGACAGGGAAAGGTCAATCACGAGTGGAGGCTTGCCCTGACGCGGTGCGGCGAAAGCAATGGGATTGGTGCCAAAGACAGGAGTTTTTGCGCCCCAAGGTGCGATGGCTTTCGGCGCATTCGCCACCATCATGCAGATGAGACCCTGTTCGGCCACTTGTTCCACATGCGACGCCAGAACACCGCAGTGGTGCGAATTATAGACCGACATGGTGGCCGTGCCGTTGGCGCGCGCCACCGCGACTCCTTTGCCAATGACCTCTTGCAAGGCAGGAAAGGCAAAGCCGCCGTCTGCGTCCGTGCGAAGGGCAGTGGTATTGGTGAGTTGGGTGCGCACCTCAGCCGCAGCATTGATCTTTCCCGACTGCACTTGGGAGATGTAATCCTCGATCCGTGAGAACCCGTGGCCGGATTGTCCTTCGGCTTCAGCGTGGACAAGTGCACTTGCTACGATCTGTGCGTCGTCCTCACGGACGCCATTGGCCTGAAACGCCGTACGGACTAGATCGATCGCGTCCTCAATCGCGATCCGCTCTACAGTGTCAGTCACGCTCACCTCCGCCTTGCCAACCACGACACCGTTTCACAATGTCACCAATCCCACAAGCGGACGGGTGCTGCACAGTAGATGAACCGCATACTCAATATTATGTAATATGTTCTGATGCTCAACCGTCCAACATCAAATCCACATGAATGTGGTTGCCGTCAGGGTCCCAGACGTTGAAGGCGGCGGTGTTGATCTCTTCGATGTCGGACCGGCGGTAGGTTTGACCGGCGGCTTTCAGCGTCGCCTCAAACGTCTTTGGGCTGCCGGCGGCGCGGAAGGCGAAATGCTCAATCTTCAGGGGCACCTCTGAGCCGGTCAGCTCCTGATCCAACACTTCGATCAGATGCAACATCACCGTCTCACCGGAATAGAGCCAGACACCCACATTGCCGAAATTCGGACGGAAGCCGGGAACCAGCCCCAGAATATCGCCGTACCACGCGGTCATGGCATCGGTGTTGGCGGTGAGCAGGCTGATATGGTCGAGGTGCTGAATTTTCATGTCCCAACCCTATGCAATAGCGCTAACGGCAATCAAGGCCACTTCAACAGCTCCGCGCGTCCAAGCTCTGCCAAACGACGATTGAAATCCACGGCGCGGTCATCCCCCAATTCTAGTGCAAATACGAATGCGTGGGTGAGGAAGAAACACATCGCATCCTCTTCCGCTGCCTCATCTGCCGCTTGTGCATAGAGCGTGACCAAGGCCGCTTTGTCATCCGCGGCATGTGCATCCAGCAACGCGGTGTCCAGCGCAGCCAAGGCTCACCCCTTGGTCAGTTGCGTGGCGACCCAATGGTGGAAGTTGTGCGTCGGCCCATCCATCGCGGGCGAAAACCGCCCGCCGTCAAAGTAATCGCCATGCCGCCCCTTCTGCATCCCTTCCACGACAAAGATATCCTCTTCAAACACGGTCTTCCAAAGTGCCGCGTTCTGCTCGCGCAGATCAGACAAGTCCGGCGACGCCTCAGGCGCAGTAGCATAGTAGAGTTCGATATGCTCCACTGTCTGCTCACAGGCTTTTGGCTCCAACACGATGGCAAAGGCATGATCGCGCTGCACACCCATCAGCACGTTGGGATAGACGGTGATATATTCCGCCCCCTCATCCCACTGTTGGGACAAGCCGTCGAAATCAGGAAACACCTCCCCGCTCTCGCCCTTGAGTTGGCGATAAACCAACGTGCCCTGCCCTGAATACCGATCCCGCTCTTCAATGTTGTAATGATCCTCCAACCGCGAATAACTGTTCAGCCCCGGATGCACCCACGGCAGGTGATAACTTTCGCAATAATTCTCCACCGCCAGCTTCCAGTTGGTTTTCACCCCCAATTTGAAAGACGACGTGTCACCGCCGTGATGCACGGGCTGCTCAAACTCTGACCAGCGCTGCAACAGATCGGCGTGCACCTCTTCAAACGGTGCGGCCTGCCCATCGACGTTGACAAAGATAACATCGCGCCAGACGTGGGATTTGATGCGGATGAGGCCCAATTCTGACTTATCCACATCCTCGTGCATGTTCTGACCCGGCCCGCCGACATGCGGCGTCGCCCGCAAGCTGCCGTCCAGCGCATAGCACCAGCTGTGATAAGGGCAGCGCACCACGCCTCCGATTTTCTTAGGCTTGTCGACAAGGATCATCCCGCGGTGCCGACAGGTGTTTTGAAACACACCGATCTGCCCCTCATGATCGCGCACTATCAACAGCGGCATGCCAAGGAAATCCACCGGCATGGCATCACCCGCCTTCGGCACATCTTTGCCAAAGCCAACGCCTGACCAATTTGTGAAAAGCACCTTGCGCTTTTCCAAATCGAACATCTCTGTATCGGTATAATGGGCGTTCGGCAGACCGTTCGCGGTGTTCACGGACTGAAGAACCGAACTCAATTCGCTGTGCTTGTTCATCTTAGGCGCTCCGAAAGGACTCGTCCGATATTGTGGCGCTTCAAGAGGTCCCGCCACAATCCCGTTCGCGCCATGAATCGGCCAATCGCGTCATTTTGGGTAGGCCGCGGTGCGTGGCAGCGCCGTTCAAATCTCCCGCGTGGCCCGCTTGTTGGCCGCCAATCGTAGGGTGAACGACACGAGGAAAAGAAGCGTCTGGACCAGCACAATGGTTGGCGCCGGCGCGCTGTCGAGGAAGAAGCTGGCGTAGATCCCAACCATCATGGTCGCAAAATTCACAACCACCGCGACCCAGAGCATTTGACTGAACCGCCGCGACAAAAGGAACGCAATCGCCCCCGGTGCGATCAGCAATCCGATCGACAGGATCAAACCGACCGCGGCCAAAGTCGCCACGATGGTCAGCGACAAAGCGGCCAGCAACCCATAGTGCAAAAGACCAACCGCTAGCCCCGCCGCCTTAGCCTGCGCCGGATCAAAGCTGTGCAGCAGCAGGTCTTTCCATTTCATCAAGATCAACCCGCTCACCAGAACGGAGATAATGCCAGCCGTCCAAAGCTCCGCTGGTTCGATACCCAGAATATTGCCAAAAAGGATGTGGTCGAGGTGTGCGTTCGTCTCCAACGCCACAAACATCACAATCCCTAATCCGAACATGCCGGAAAAGACGACGCCCATGACCGTGTCCTGTTTCACGCGGCTGTTCTCGGTCAGATATCCCGTCGCCACGGCGCAGAACATGCCCGCCGCAAACGCCCCGATCAAAAGCGGGATACCCGTGACATAGGCAAGCACAATCCCCGGCAGCACCGCATGGCTGACCGCGTCGCCCATCAGCGCCCAGCCTTTCAGCACTAGGTAGCAGGACAACAGCGCAGTCGGCACCGACACCAGCATCGCGATGTAAAAGGCGTTTTGCATAAAGCCGAACTGAAACGGTATTAAAAGTGTGTCGAAGGTCATCTGGCCACCTCCCGCGCGCGGGGCTTCGCAGCCAGCAGCCCGTATTTCGGCGCAAAGAGGAAGGACAATAGGAAAATGACCGTTTGCAAGACCACGATGATCCCACCCGTTGCCCCGTCAAAGAAATAACTGATGTAGGCCCCAAAAAAGCTCGTCACCGCACCAATCGCGACGGAGACGGCGATCAAACGTGGGAAGCGGTCACAAAGCAGATAGGCTGTCGCCCCCGGCGTCACCACCATCGCAATGACAAGGAATGCACCCACCGTCTGCAAAGCTGCAACGACGGAAGCGGAGAGGAGGATGAAAAACATCGCGCGCAACCGCTCTGGCCTCAAACCAATCGACCGCGCGTGGTTCTCATCAAAGAACGCGACCATAAGGTCCTTCCATTTCAACAACAGCACCGCCAAAGACACTAACCCGATGATCGCGAGTTGCAGCGTATCCGACGGCGAAATCGCCAGCACGTTGCCCATGATGATCGTCTGCACGTCAATGGCCACGGGGTTGATCGACACGATGAACAGGCCCAGCCCGAAGAAGGACGTGAAGATCAGCCCGATCACCACATCTACCTTCAGCCCCGACCGCTCCGTCAGGAACAGCATCGCCCCTGCCGCCAGCCCGCCCGCAAAGAAGGCACCAATCGCAAACGGCAGCCCCAGCATATAGGCGCCCGCAACGCCTGGGACGACAGAATGGGACAGCGCATCGCCGATCAGGGACCACCCCTTGAGCATCAGGAACGCCGATAGAAAGGCGCAGACTGCACCCACCAGCGCCGACACCCACATTGCATTGGTCATGTAGCCATAGCTGAAAGGTTCCAGCAGCAACTCCATCAGGGAGATTTGTCCTGTGTCTGTGTCTTTTCGCCGTATTGGACAAAGGGCCGCTCATCATCGGTGAGGATTGTCACCGTCCGCCCGTCGTCATCATCGTGCAGCTCATCACCGCCCAAGGTGAAGCGGCGCAGGACTCCGCCAAAGGCTTTCTCAAGATTGGACTTGGTAAAGGTCGTCTCCGTCGGGCCGTGGCTCAGGATAGTGCCTTTGACCAGCACCACACGGTCGCAAAACTCAGGGACGGAGCCAAGGTTGTGCGTCGACACCAGCATCACCCGCCCCTCGTCCTTGAGGTCGCGGAGCAGCTGGATGATCTGCTCTTCGGTTTTGACATCAACACCAGTGAACGGCTCATCCAGCAGGATCACCTGCCCGTCTTGCGCCAAAGCCCGCGCCAGAAACACCCGCTTGCGCTGACCGCCTGACAACTCCCCAATCTGGCGTTTGCGGTAGTCTTGCATGTTGACGCGCGCCAGCGCCTGATCGACCGCATCGCGGTCCACCTGCGACGGGCGGCGCATGAAGCCCATATGCCCGTAGCGGCCCATCATCACCACATCTTCGACCAGCACGGGGAAGGCCCAATCGACCTCCTCCGCCTGTGGGACGTAAGCGACAAGGTTTTGCTTCAGCGCCTCTTTGACCGATCTGCCAAGGACCGTGATCTCTCCCTTGGCGGTGGGGACAAACCCCATGATCGCCTTGAACAGGGTCGATTTGCCCGCGCCGTTGACGCCGACCAATGCAGTTACAGTGCCGCGCGGAATATCAAAGGACGCATCCCAAAGCGCGGCGTGCCCGTTGCGGTATGTGACCTTCACATCGCGAGCCGACAGCCCCGTTTGGGTGGAGAAGGCATCGAGCACTGCGTTACTCCGCTCCCTTGGTCAGACCTTCGGCAACCGTGCGTGCGGTCACAGTCAGCAGGTCAAGGTAGGTGGGCACCGGCCCATCCGCCTCGCTCAAACTGTCGACATAAAGCTCCCCACCATAGAGCGCGCCAGTTTCCCGCGCGACCTGTTTGGCTGGTGACGTGTTGACCGTGCTTTCACAGAACACGGTGGGGATCCCATTTTCCCGAACGCCATCAATCACTTTGCGCACCTGCTGCGGCGTGCCCACCTGATCGGCGTTCATCGGCCAGAGGTAGAGCTCCTTCAACTCAAAATCCCGCGCCAGATAGCTGAACGCCCCTTCACAAGTGACAAGCCAGCGCTTGTATTCTGGAATCTCCACGATCTGCTCGCGCAGCGGCTCAATCGTGTCGCGCAACTGGTCCTTATAAGCCGCCGCATTCGCCGCATAAAGCGCGGCATTGAGCGGGTCGTGTTCCGACAAGGCGGCGGTGATGTTGTCGATGTAAATCAGCGCATTCTCCAACCCCATCCACGCATGCGGGTTCGGCTTGCCGTTGTAGGTGCCTTCCGAAATCGCAATCGGCTCAATCCCGTCGGTCAGGGTGACAGAGGGCACATTGTCCAGATTGCTCAGAAACTGTTCAAACCAAAATTCAAGGTTCAGCCCGTTCCACAGGATCAGATCGGCATCGACAGCTTTGACAATATCGCGCGGCGTCGGCTCATAGCCGTGGATCTCTGCCCCCGGCTTGGTGATCGACACCACATCGGCTAAATCCCCCGCCACGTTCTGCGCCATATCGGCCAAAACGGTGAAGGTGGTCACAACTTTCAACCGCTCAGCCGAGGCCGCATTGGCCAGCATCCCGAACAGCAGGGCAAGCGCGATGACACGCATCAAACATCTCCTTTGAGTCTCTTACGACAAGAAAATGCGAATAGTTCGCAAATTGTCAATGCTATTGCGAACCATTCTCAGGGTGTTGTGAGTGCTAGGAAAGGCACTCCCCAAACGCGGCCGCCATATTGGTGATCATCTGCGGGTACAGCGATGGTCCGGGCGCGTACTCCAACCCCAACGGACTGATAATAACAGTCTTCACTGGCTGAGGGCCAAAGAGGATCGACACGAAGTCCTCATCAAAGGGCGCATCGGCCACAAAACAGGCGGCGCCGGAGGCCTCAATATCCCCCCTGATGCGGATGATATTCGACGGGCTCGGCTCCCGCGCATCGGCTGGGGTGACGGCAGCCACTTTGGTCAGGCCGAAATACCGGTCAAAATAGGCAAAGGCATCGTGATAGGCGATGTAAGACTTCCCGTCCAAGTCCACCGCTGCATTGGCGCGCGAAACGGCCCCCTCAATCGTCGAAATCCCGATCCGCGCGTTGATTGCGTAGTCATCGGCATTCTCGGGATCCAAGGCGGACAATACTTCCGCAATCTGCGTTAGCCACATCATAGCGTTGTCCGGATCAAGCCATCCATGCGGGTCATAGTCAGCATCGCCATGATCGTGATCGGAATGATCCTCATGCCCGTCTTCCAACGCGATGACCGTCAACTCGACATCCTCGCGCATCAAGGTGAAGTGCTGCGCCTCAGCGCCCAACGTTTCCAACGGTTCTTCCAACCACGGCGTCAGCGACGCCCCAATCCAGAATACGACATCTGCCTCACGGATCGACCGCGCCTCTGATGGGCGCAGCGTATGACCATGCGGCGACGCCCCAGGTGGCAGGATCAAAGACGGTTCCCCCACCCCATCCATCACTTGCGACACAAGGCTGTGCACAGGTAGAATATCGGTGGCGACGGATGGCACATCGGCCAAGATGAAAGAGGGCACCCCCAGAAGGGGCAAAGCCAAAAGCATTTTGCGAAACATGTGTCGATCCCAAGTCAGAACAAACGAGTTGATAGATGATATAATATAACATATCAACACCCAGACCTAAAATTGTCGGTACCCATGACACACGCCCATCACGACCACGGAAAATGCATCCAGAACGCGCGCCAGAAAGCGGATCAGTATTGTCGAGACAACGCCCTGCAACTCACACCCGTGCGCAAGCGGGTTCATGAGATCCTGCTGGGCGAACACCGCGCGATGGGGGCCTATGACATCTTAGAAACGTTGAGCGACGAAGGCTTGGGCAGCCAACCACCCGCCGTCTACCGTGCGCTCGACTTCCTGCAACAGCATGGCTTCGTGCATAAGATCGAACGGCTGAACGCCTTCGTCGCCTGTTCCAACCCCCTCAGCCATCATACACCCGCCTTCTTGATCTGCGGCACTTGCAAAGCCGTGGCGGAAGAGACCACAACCCACGACGTCAGCGCGCTCAACGCTACCGCTGCGGCGGCAGGATTCGACGTGGACCGGATCGTTGTCGAAGCGGTCGGCAACTGCGCCAAATGTCAGGACGCCTAACCATGCTCATCACGGCCAAGGGCTTGTCGGTCACGCTCGACAACCGCACCATTTTGCACCACGTCGACTTCGCTCTGAACGCCGGTGAGATTGTCACTGTGGTGGGGCCAAACGGATCCGGCAAGTCGACGCTGTTGCGCAGCCTCATTGGGGCGATCCCGCCCACCTCCGGCACGGTCGCGCAAGCGGACGGTCTGCGCATTGGCTACGTGCCGCAAAAGCTCGCCATCGACCCGACTTTGCCGCTGACCGTCGATCGGTTCTTGAAGCTGCCCAAACCCTCCCCAAACAAACAGATTGCGGAGGCTTTGAGCCGGACCGGCGCGGACCATCTGCGCCACCAACAGATGTCGCAACTTTCCGGCGGGCAGTTCCAACGCGTCCTTTTGGCCCGCGCGCTTTTGAGCGAGCCGCAGCTTCTGATCCTTGATGAGCCGACCCAAGGCCTCGACCAACCCGGTTCCGCCGCCTTCTATCAACTCATCGCCACGATCCGCGATGAACTCGGCTGCGCGATCCTGATGGTGAGCCATGAACTCCACGTTGTCATGGCCGCCTCTGACCGTGTGATTTGCCTCAACGGGCATGTCTGCTGCGAAGGCGCGCCAGAGCATGTCGCTTCCGCCCCTGAATATCGTGCGCTCTTTGGATCGGGCACCAAAGGAGCGCTGGCGCTCTACCGACACGATCACAACCACTCTCATGATCACGACCACAATCATGAGCACGCGGTCGAATAAAGATGATCGACAGCTTCCTTCTGATGACCGCCCTCGCTGGGATCGGTGTTGCCCTTGCCGCCGCCCCATTGGGCTGCTTTGTGGTCTGGCGACGGATGGCCTACTTCGGCGACGCCACCGCCCACGCCGCCCTGCTTGGCGTGGCACTCGCTTTGGCGCTCAACCTCTCCGTTTTTGTTGGCGTCGTATGTCTGACGCTGGTCATGGCGCTTGCCGTCACATCGCTGACTTCGCGCGGCTACGCGATGGACACGCTGCTTGGTGTCATGGCGCACAGCGCGCTGGCGCTTGGCCTTGTCGCGGTGTCCTTCATCCAAGGCGTTCGCATTGATCTGATGGCGTACCTTTTTGGCGACATCCTCGCCGTGGGCACGACCGATCTTCTGGTGATCTGGGGCGGTGCCATCGCGGTCATCGTGCTGCTGACATGGCGTTGGTCCGCCTTGCTCACCAGCACTTTGAACGTCGACCTCGCAAAAGCCTCCGGCATCGACCCGAAGCGAGAGGAGCTGATCCTGACCGTTGCCCTCGCCATCACCATCGCGGTGGCGATCAAAGTGATTGGCGTGCTTTTAATCGCCTCCATGTTGATCATTCCTGCCGCTTCCGCGCGGCAACTGGCCAGCACGCCAGAGCGTATGGCCTTCACCGCCGCCGCCCTGGGCTGTGTCTCCGTCGTGTCAGGGATTTTGGCGTCGTTCACCTTCGACACACCCACGGGGCCTACCATCGTCTGCGCCGCGGCGCTACTCTTTTGTCTGGCAAATATCGCGGCGCTTTTCCGGCGCGCGGCCTAAGGGTCAACTAAAAAATCCTTGCTCCGAAACACTTTGACAGAGCCCAAAAACTTCCTAAGGGTATGATATGACTAACTGTACGCACCTCGCATCTGAAAAAGTTGAAGGGTTCTGGTTGGATGATCCTGTTCATCGCGTTTGGCTGAAATCCGACGCCCAGAGTCAGTTTGAATTCTTCAAATCTAGTATGCGGCCCGAGGGCGGGTTTCATTTGCTGGATTGGCACGGCAACCCGCTGGCCACGGATTTGCAAGAACTGCATTCAACGACGCGGTTGGTGCATTCCTATGCTTTGGGTCATCAGTTTGGTGTTGCTGGTGCGGATGACATGATCGACCAGGGGATGTCTTATCTGTTTAACGCACATCGTGATCAGACGTTCGGCGGGTACTTCTGGTCCTGTGACAGCGCCGGGTCGGTGGATGACAAAAAGCTGGCTTATGGGCATGTCTTTGTCTTGCTTGCTGGAGCGAGTGCCAAGATGGCAGGGCATCCCAAAGCGAATGAATTGATCGAAGATGTCACCACCATCCTGAATGATCGGTTCTGGGAAGAGGACGTTGGTCTTTTTGCGGATGAATGGAACCGTGACTGGACCCCGTTTTCAACCTATCGCGGGATGAATGCGAATATGCATGCGGTGGAGGCGCTGCTGACAGCTTTTGAAGCGACGGGTCAGGCCGAGTATCTTGAGAAGGCGGGCCGCATCCTTGAGTTCTTCATTGGACGGATTGCGCCTGACTATGATTGGCGCTTACCGGAGCATTACGATGCGCAATGGCGGGTCGATCTGGCCTATGTGGGCAATCCGATGTTCCGGCCAAATGGTACAACGCCAGGGCATTCTTTCGAACTCACGCGCTTGCATCTACAGCATTGGGATTTGGCCGGTCGGCCCGACACCGGCGCCCCGCAAGCGGCGCGACGCATTATGGAAACCGCGCTGCGGGATGCATGGTCGGAGGAGGGCGGGTTCTTCTACACGCTGGATGCGCAAGGTCAGCCAGCGATCAGGGATCGCTATTGGTGGCCCGTAACAGAAGCGATTGGCGTGCTTGCGGCTTTTATCAAATTGGAACGAAATCCAGCGGATGAATACTGGTATCGGCACGTCTGGCGTTTTGCCCATGACCATTTCGTAGATCATGACGCCGGCGGTTGGTTTCATGAGTTGGATGCCGACGGTCGCGCGATAGAGGCACTTTTCGCCGGTAAGGGCGACATATACCACGCGCTGCAGGCTGATCTGTTTCCGCTGGCGCGCGGTATATCACGGTTGGATCTGTCGGCGACCTAGGCCCCACTACGCCTTTCGATCCAAGCATATCCTTCGAAGGTGTGGAGGAAGGCCCTGTCTTGGACGGGGTTGTCCAAATCCACGGTTGCAGCACAGGCGCTCCGGCAGGGAGTGCCAGTTTGACAGGGTGAATGACGATGCGGATGTCGGGTCGGTGCGAAGACAGAATCCCGAAAGCTGCAAAACGTGTCTTGCCTGCGTGCGGCGTGAAATGGTGAGGCCCGCGCTACGTCTTCCGGATCAATGTGTCGCCTGGTTGCTGCTTTGGCTTCAGACTGATGGTCGTTTCATGGTCTTTCACACCCATATGACGTTCCACGATAACCTCAGCAGCCCTTTGACCAATCTCGCGGCGGCAGGCATCCATAGTCGCCAAACGCAACGACAGCCCTTCGAGCAACTCAACAGCGTTGAAACCCGCCAACCCGATGTCATCAGGAATTTTGCGCCCCGTTTCCTGCAGATATAGCAAGCCGCCAGCGCCGATCATATCATTGGAATAATAAAGAAAATCGAGGTCCGGCGAACGTTCTAGCATAGCTTGGGTCATTTCGCGCCCTTTGGCTAGCGCGGACCCGCCGGAGTAGAATTCCTGATCGGCGATTTCGATCCCGCTTTGGGCCAACGTGCGGGTGAACCCTTCAAACCTCTTACGGGCGCGGTGGTCGAGCGGCATTTTCGTGCCCATGAAGCCGATCTTGCGATAGCCCGCTTCAATGATCGCTTCCGCCATTTTCCGACCTGCGCGTCGGTGGGATATGCCGACACATGTGTCGATCGGTTCGCCGTCTACGTCCATGATCTCGATTACCGGAATGTCGGCTTGCCGGAGCATAGCGCGCGACGCCTCGGAATGTTCAAGTCCCGCGATGATGACGCCAGCAGGCCGCCACGACAGCATATCGAAAAGAACTTTCTCTTCCTTCTCAGGCAGATAGTCCGTGACGCCAACAACGGGCTGCAGCTCAGTCGATTCAAGGACAGACGAAATGCCTGAAAGCACCTCCGGAAACACCATATTGCCTAAGGACGGGATGATAACGGCCACGAGATTGACTTGTTGGGAGGCCAACGCGCCTGCGATCTTGTTCGGCACGTAGCCAAGGCGTTTCGCGGCATTCTGAACTTTTTCGCGGGTAACGGCGCTGACATCGCCCTTGTTGCGCAGGACGCGGCTGACGGTCATTTCGCTGACGCCGGATGCTTCTGAGACATCGCGTAAGGTCAGTGGGCGCTTGGTTGGATCGGTCAAGTACGTCTTGCCCCATAGTTTTGGCAGTTATGAACCTCTACCTTGCCTGAGCGTCCAATCCAAGCCCGACCGTTGACCACGCTTAATTTCTGCGCGACGTAGAGGTTAGAGGCCCCGTGGCTCAACTGGATAGAGCAGCCCCCTCCTAAGGGGCAGGTTGCAGGTTCGAATCCTGCCGGGGTCGCCAGCAAATTATTGAAAAATATACTAAAATATACAGCCGCCTTGATGTAATGAGGTGTGAGTAGGGGCATCTCTGTACCAAATTTTAGTATTTCCTGTACCGAATTTGCTTGACAAATCTAGTAAAATGTTATAGTATATTGTCAAGGGACGACGCCTCAGGTGCGAACTCCCTTGCCCCCATAAATATAGCAGCAGGTGACCCATGAGTGTCTTCTCTCAAGACTCAGACTCCATTTCGGATTCCAAGCAAAACAACGAACCAAAAACCTTTCAGCAGTGGCAGCAGATGAGACGATCAAATCCTTCTGGGATGGCTGGTTACTACTCAACCAAGTCGCAGCAGAAGATGATGCAAGATCGGGAAATTTTAGGGAGTGCTTTCTATGACTAATCTGGAACTCCTCGAGCAGCTGGACGGGGCAAGAGACCTTTTCCAATCAGCAAACGTACAAGAGCAACATGAGATTGAAGCTATTCGTACTGAACTGCGTCTTCGGGGTTTGTTTAGCTCAAAGCAAATCAGACCGACCAGCTTGGCTTATGAGTCAATCGTCGCTGTTTTGTTTATGCAGATGGTGCAGACAGGTGCGAGGCTGACTGTTCCGCCTACTATTCAAAGTAATCCTCACAAATACTCAATACCTACGGCGTTGCCTCGTGACTTAACAGCAGCCGTAAAGGGCAACCTGCTTTCGTTAGAGGACAGTACGTACAGTGCATCGCTTCCTTTGTATCAGCTGGTTCAAGATACCTTAGCACGTGTCAACGGGACTAAGGAGGCAGCAGCATGAGTATGACGCCTCTTACAGATCGTATTTATGATGACCCACGTGATTGTCCTAATGAGTATGTCCGCAACGGATACACTTTGTTTAGACCTGCGTTCAGTGATCCTGAGCGCCTAAATGGGCTATCAGCATGGGCAGTTTTGAATGATGGCAGCGAAATCAGCCTCTGGCGTCATCCCACAACTGTTCGTTTGTACGAAGCTCGTGGTGGCGTCACCGCTGGAACGATGTGGACAGGTGTCGGGGCTTGGTGTGCCGCCATTCAGAAGCACGTCCTCAAGAATGAGGAGGTGACAGATGACGCATAGAACAACTGACAAACCAGACGGAAGTGCAGCTTATCCCTCGCAACCGAAGTGGACAGAGAGCGTGTCGATGAATCTCATCGTGTACGCAGCAATCCCGCAGAACACGTTCTACAAAGACCCTGACGGTCTACTGAGATTCAAGGGAGACCTACAATGAAGAA